>CALKYG010000226.1 GCA_938003575.1 uncultured Alphaproteobacteria bacterium | reverse complement strand
TTCGAGTCTTTCCAGGCGGTCGCGCGACGCGTCGTCGCTCTCCTTTTTCAGCGCTTCCCGCTCGATCTTCAACTGGATGATACGGCGGTCGAGCTCATCAAGCTCCTCGGGTTTTGAATCGACCTCCATCCGCAGCCGTGAGGCGGCTTCATCGACGAGATCAATCGCCTTGTCGGGGAGGAAGCGGTCGGTGATGTAGCGGTTCGACAACGTCGCCGCCGCCACAATCGCGCTGTCGGAGATGCGGACTCCATGGTGGAGTTCGTATTTTTCCTTCAGGCCGCGCAGAATCGAGATCGTGTCCTCGACCGTCGGCTCATCGACAAACACCGCCTGAAAACGGCGCGCAAGAGCGGCGTCCTTCTCGACATGTTTTCTGTATTCGTCGAGCGTCGTCGCGCCGATGCAGTGCAGCTCGCCGCGCGCCAGCGCGGGCTTCAGCAGATTTGAGGCGTCCATCGCGCCCTCGGACTTGCCGGCGCCGACGAGCGTGTGCATTTCGTCGATGAAAAGAATGATCTCGCCCTCTGCGGCGGTCACCTCATTGAGAACCGCCTTCAAGCGCTCCTCGAATTCGCCCCGGTATTTCGCCCCTGCGATCAACGCGCCCATGTCGAGCGCGAGCAGACGTTTGTTCTTGAGGCTTTCCGGGACGTCTCCATTGACAATGCGCAGCGCGAGACCCTCGGCGATCGCCGTCTTTCCGACGCCCGGCTCGCCGATCAGCACCGGATTGTTTTTCGTCCGGCGCGACAGGACCTGCATCGCGCGGCGTATCTCCTCATCGCGCCCGATGACGGGATCGAGTTTGCCCGACCGCGCCGCCTCCGTGAGATCGCGGGCGTATTTCTTGAGCGCATCGTAACCTTGTTCCGCCGACGCGGTGTCGGCCTTGCGTCCCTTCCGCAAGTCGTTGATCGCCGCATTGATCGATTGCGGCGTCGCGCCGGCGTTCTTCAGGATCTTCGCGCTTTCCGCATCGGGCGTAAGCGCGAGCGCGACAAGCAGTCGCTCAGCGCTTACGAAACTGTCTCCGGCCTTTTTCGCCTGTTCTTCCGCAGAAGCGAAAACCCGCGCGAGCGCCGGGGCGAGATAAATCTGCCCGCTTCCGCCCTGCACTTTCGGCAGCTTGTTCAGGGCGGCCTCGGATTCTGCAAGCGCGATTTCCGGCTTCGCTCCTGCCGACCGCAGAAGATTGGCCGCGAGGCCTTCCTGATCGTCGAGCAAACCCTTTAACAGGTGTTCCGGCGTGAATTGCTGATGACCGTCCCGGAGCGCGATTCCCTGCGCGGCCTGAATGAGGCCGCGGGCGCGGTCCGTATAGTTTTCGAATTGCATTGTCTGACCTTGGTTAAAGCGTCATGGATCGGACGCCCCCGCAGGCGACGCCCCTTGCGCCTTGAGATAGGCGCCATTCCAGCCGTGACAAGATCCCGT
This sequence comes from uncultured Alphaproteobacteria bacterium, assembly GCA_938003575.1. Classification (GTDB taxonomy): domain Bacteria; phylum Pseudomonadota; class Alphaproteobacteria; order Caulobacterales; family Parvularculaceae; genus Amphiplicatus. The sequence continues at coordinate 3,053 of CALKYG010000226.1, read as the reverse complement.
CCCGACCCGGCGCGCAGCCCGCGCGCGACAGCCATGCGGCGAATCGCGCATCGTCGAACCCGCGGGCGCGTTTCCTGTCGCCCGCACCCATCCCCGTGTCCCGGCCTGTCACAAGCCGCCGAGGCTGACCATCGCCCCGCCGTCGATGACGATCTGCTGGCCGGTGATCCAGCGGCCTGCGGGCGAGGCGAAAAACACCGCCGCGCCCGCGATGTCGTCCGGCTCGCCGAACCGCCGCAGCGGCAAGGATCGCGAAATCATCGCTTCGATCTTCGGGTCTTTCCAGAGCGCTTCGGCGAAATGGGTTCTGACGATTCCGGGACATATGCAGTTGGCGCGGATGTTGAGCGGCCCGTATTCAACCGCGAGATTGCGTGCAAGCTGAAGATCCGCCGCATTCGAAATATTATAGGCGCCGATCGAATTGCTGCCGACAAAAGCGCCAATCGACGAGACGATGATGATCGACCCGTCCTTTCTTTCCTTCATCTGCGGCAGCACCAGCTGCGACAGCCAGTGCGTCGCTTTCACATTCGCGGTCATGATCTTGTCGAACTGTTCGTCGGTGATCCCTTCCGACGATCCGAAATAGGGATTGACCGCGGCGTTCGATACGAGAATGTCGACTTTGCCGAGCTTGTCTCCCGCAAAATCAATCAGCGCCTTGAGATCATCCTTGCGCGTTATGTTGCAGGCGGTCGCATAAGCGGCGTTGCGCCCAAGGCTTTCGTTGATTGACGCTGCGACATGCTCGCAGGCGTCCAGCTTGCGGCTCGACACGACAACGCTTGCGCCGTGTTCAGCGAGCCTGCGGGCGATCGCCTCGCCGATGCCGCGAGAAGCGCCGGTGACGACGGCGGATTTTCCGGTGAGATCATAAAGCGGGAAAGGGGTCATCGTCGCGCCTCCGGTCTGGAGGAAAAATATCGGCCCTGGCGCCGGCTCCGGCAACCGGCTTACGCAGGCCGCGATGATCTCCGGGCTTTCCCCGGGGCGGGGTCGCCGAGAATTACGGCGCCCGTGCGCCTCGCGAACGAGCGCCTTGACGGCGTCCGGGCGCGCCGCGCTGAAACCAGCGCCGGTTCATCTCAACAGTGAATCCGCCGACGCGGGATTCGACAATGCGTCAGACGGCCGCCGATTCCGGCTCGTCCGCGGATTCTTCCGGCCCTGATTCGTCCCGCGGGCGGCGCGGGCGGCGGCGGCGCCGGCGGCCCTCATTCTCGCCGCCTTGCGGTCTTTGCTCATGCGCGCGCTGGTCGGGTGAAGAGTCGCCCGCATCGGTCATCGCCGGCTGCTCGACACGCAGGTCATCGCCGCTTTCAGCGCCGCCGTCATCGGCGTCGGGCTGCGGCGAAAACGAACGCTGATCGCGACCATCGCGATCGCCGCCGATCATCGGTTGATCGCCGTCAAAGTCCTGGTCGCTTGCGGATTGATCGAGCGCGGGGGCTTGCGGTCCCTGAATCGAGCGGAGGACGCGAAAATAGTGTTCAGCGTGCTGCAAATAGTTCTCAGCCTTGACGCGATCCCCGCTCGACGTCGCATCGCGGGCGAGCGCAAGGTATTTGTCGTAAATCTGTTGCGCGGTGCCCCGTATGCGCACGTCCGGCCCGTTCGAATCGAGCGCGCGATTGGGATTGACGCCCTGACGACGCCGTTGATGGTTGCGTCCCCGCTTATTGAAATGATTGTTCATGTTCCCGCTTCTCAGCCCGTTGAAAAATTCGCGGCCCCGGCGCGCCGCCGCAATGCCGCCGCCCTTTGCAGGCTGAGCCTGCCGCAGGCGGTTTGCAGACTACTTGCTGTTCTATTCGCACCCCGCAGCATCAAAGCTGCATTTCGGCTGTTGTCACTAATTATCGCCGTCGCTTTGGAGTTTCCGAGAGTCGCGCGCCGGATTATCCAGGGGCGCCCGATCTCCGTTAGGCGCGGCCAATGAACCGTCGCCTACAATTTCCTATTAGTGCGCCGAAGGCCGCAGGTCAACAAAAACACCCCGGTTGCGCCCCTCAAGATCGTTTTTGACTGCGATTTGCGCATCAGGAAACGCTGCGGCCGCCATCGTGTTAACCGATTCCGCCTGTTCCCAGCCGATCTCAAGCGCCAGCAGGCCGTCTGAGGCGAGCCGGTTACGGGCGCCGCCAAGGATCACCCGGTAAGCCGCGAGCCCATCCTCGCCGCCGAAAAGCGCCAGCGGGTTTTCAAAATCGCGCACTTCCCGCGGCAGGAAGCCGCGATCAGCGATCGGTATATAGGGCGGGTTTGAGACGATGATGTCGAATCGGCCCTCAAGACCGGAGAACCAGTCGCTTTCAACGGCGCTCGACCGGTGCGACAATCCGAGCCGGCGGAGATTGCGCATCGTCGTCTCGATCGCCGCCGGATCAATATCGGCGCCGACCCCTTCGGCGGCCCTGAATTCGGTGAGCAGCGCGCATAAAATCGCCCCCGATCCGCAACCGAGGTCGAGCACCCGCAACGGATCGCGGCGATCCCTCTTCGCGAGAATCGTTTCAATCAGTATTTCAGTGTCCGTGCGCGGAACGAGAATTCCCGGCGCAAGCTCGATTTCCAGAGACCAGAATTCACGCTTTCCAACGATATGGGCGACCGGCTCCTCTCCGGCGCGCCGGCGGACCATGGCGATGAATTCGTCGACCGGTTCGCGCTCGGGAACGAAGCCGTCGCACAGGATCAGTCCGGCGTCATCGAGACGAAAGGCCGCTTTCGCAAGCGCTCTCGCATCAATCATCGCAGTCGGCGAACGCCGGAGCTGCGCCGCCGCCCATCGCAGCAGCGCGCCGACGCGCGCGGGAGACGGAACGTCATCCATTCGTTTCAAGCGCAGCCAGCCGTTCAGCCTGGTCCTGCGTGATAAGGGCGTCGACAATCTGGCCCAGCGCATCGCCCCTGATGACGTCGTCAAGATTATACAGCGTAAGGTTGATGCGATGATCCGTGACGCGGCTTTGCGGAAAATTATAGGTGCGGATGCGTTCCGAACGGTCGCCGGAGCCGACCATTCCCCTGCGCGCGGCGGCGCGTTCAGC
>CALKYG010000225.1 GCA_938003575.1 uncultured Alphaproteobacteria bacterium | reverse complement strand
CAGGTCGACCGCAGGGCGAGCTCGCGTTATCTCGTCGAGGTCGTCAATCAGATATGCGACGCCGGCGTCAGCCAGATCGCGGTCTCGACCGAAGAACGAAACTGAGGGAGCCGATCTATGGGATCCGCAATTCGTCTGATCTTGGGCGTTCCTGGGGCGGCGATCGTCACCGCGCTCTTGTTCCTCGCCATGGCGTGGATGATCAAGCAGGACGCAAAGCTCGAGGAAGAGCGAGACGCTCTCAACATCAATATCACCCAGCAGCTTCAGGACACTGACCTGTCGAACGCGAACAAGGAGTTCAAGCGTCCCACGCTCGATACGCCTCCCCCGCCGCCGCCGGCCGTGACTGACCCGTCAAACCGGCCGGCGCTCGACGGGGTGCGCGCGGCGGTTCCGGAGCTCAACGTCAACCTGAACGTCGGGACAGGATTCAACCCTGATCGCGACGCGCAGCCGCTCGTCCGCATTCCGCCGCAATATCCGGAACGCTGCATGCAGCGGGCGAAGGCGAAGGAAACCGTTTTCGTCGAATTCGACGTGACGCCGGACGGCACGACGACGAATATTCGCGTTGTCGATACGACGAATTCATGTCTCAACAGCGCGGCGACAAGATCGGTCGAGCGCTGGAAGTACCAGCCGAAAATCGTCGAAAACAAGTCCGAATGGCGCCGCGGCGTTCAAACGGCGATCACGTTCGAACTCGCGGACGAATGACGAGACGCTCGCGGGCTCCGGACGCAACGTGGGATTGGATTGGATTGTTCAAGGCGGCATGATGATGAAACTCAGAAAACAGATCGCCGGTTTGCTCCTGTCGGGCGCCGTAGCCTGCGGCGCGTTCGGCGGAACGACGATCGCTCTTACGGGGCTCGCGGTCGCTCAGGAGGATGAAGGCGGGTCGGGAGAGGGCGGCGAACGCCGTCGCGCCCAGACTCTCGACATCGCGGTTGCAAAGGCCCTGAGCGAAGTTTTCGAGCTGATGAACACGCAACCGCCGCAGTTCCAGGCGGCGCTCGTCAAACTTAACGAGCTTGTCGCGTCCAAGCCGAACATGAAGCCGTATGACAAGTCGACGACGCTGCAAATGCGCGCGTCGGTGAAAGTCAACCTTGAGGATTATCCGGGCGCCTTGCGCGACTTCCAGGGTGCGCTCGACGCCGGCGGCTTCGACACGAAGCAGAACAACCAGCTTCGCTATTACATCGCGCAGATCCAGTTCCAGCTTGAGAATTATCAGGCGGCGATTCAGGGCCTTAACGCGTGGATTTCGGCGGCCCGCGCCGCGGGAGAGCCCGTTGACGCGAACGCCTATTACCTGCTTGCGGCCGCCTACACGCAGATCAGCCCGCCGAACTGGCGCGCTGCGATGGGGCCGGCCGAACAGGCGATCGCCGCCCGGTCCGAGCCGAAAAAATCCGATCACGACCTGCTGAACCTCATCTATTCGGAATTGAACGAGTCGTCGAAGCGCGGCCCGCTTCTTGAGAAGATGATCAATTATTGGCCGAACGAACGGTCATACTGGGTTCAGCTTTCCGGCTTTTATTCAAACACCGGCAAGGACCAGGACGCATTCGCCGTTCTTGAAGTCGCTTATCGCGCCGGACTGTTGAGCAGGGAATCGGAGCTGATCACGCTCATTAATTACTATTCCTTCTTTGATAATCCTTATCGCGGCGCCCGCATGATGGAGCGCGAGATGGAGGCGGGGAATATCGCCCGCAATACGAAGAACCTGACCTTGCTGTCGCAACTTTGGAGCCAGGCGCGGGAACACAAGCGCGCCATTCCGGTGCTTCAGGCCGCGGCGCAATCCGCCGGAACCGGCGAACTTTATTATCGCCTTGGCCAGGTGCTTCTCGCCGACGAGCAATATGCGCCGTCGGAGCGCGCGCTCGCGAACGCCATAAACAAGGGCGGCTTGCCTGCCGAGAAGGTTGGCGATGCGTGGCTGCTCATCGGCACCGCGCGTTTCAGCCAGGCGGGGCCTGAAGATTGCGACAAGCGCGACAAGGCGCGTGAGGCCTTCGTAACCGCACAGCGTTATCCGAAATCTTCGCGTCAGGCTTCAGACTGGGTGACTTATATTGACGCGATCAAGCGGACCAACGAAGCGCAGGACCGGCTGGAGCAGCAGCAGGCTGAGGAAGCGCGGCAGGATCAGATCGCCCGCCTGAGGACTGCGGTGCAGGTTTGCCGCCTGCAGGGCGGCGCTGATTGCCCGCAGATCGAGGCGCAGTTGAAGGCCCTTCAGGACGCGGGACCGGTTCCCCTGCGGTCGAGCTGCAAGGGCGCGGCCGCTGCGGCCGGGCAGCAGACGCCCGCCGAAACCGAAGGCCAGTAAGCGGCCATTAGGGACTGATCGGAAAAGGGCGGCCTGACGGGCCGCCCTTTTGTTTGGTGCGCAAGGAGCGCGCCTAAATCGTATCATCGAGGATGAACGTCACCTTGAGGACGACGCGGTATTCCTTGATTTTTCCCTTGTCGAGGACGACCGACTGGTCCTTCACCCAGGCGCCCTCGACATTCTTGAGCGTCTTGTTCGCTCGCTCGATGCCGCTTTCAATCGCATCCTTGAAGCTCTTGGGCGATCCGCAAATGATTTCCGAAACGCGTGCGACTGCCATACCTACCTCCATCGCTCCCCACCGCACGCCCCATGCGCGCTGCGCGGGCGAATGGAGCTTAACACCCGGGTCCTGCCGGCGCAAAAAGCCTCAAGACCGGCGAATTTCCGCAACAAAACAGCCATGCATGGCATTGTGCGCATGAATATAGGCGGCGTCGTGATCGGCGAAGATTTTTTCGATCTTCGCTTTTGTTTCTGCGCCGTTGCGTCCGAGGTCTGCGCCGATCAGCATGCGGTCGATATTGAATATGCGAAGCGCGATCGGCCGCCCTTGCATCACGGGCGGCAATTCGTTTTCAAAGGTCGCCGCCTTTGAAGCGTTCTCCCGCACGAAAATGGCGAATGACGAACGGTAAGGAGTCGACGCCTTGTGGCTTTCATGGTTGAGCAAGAGCAGCGTTTCGCCCGGCTCGGCGTCTTCAAGCGTGATGCGGCAGGGATAACCCGGCTTGCAAACCGCGACCTTCCGGATGACGCCAAGCGCGGCGAGGTCCGCCTCTGACCGCCCGAACAGCGGCGTGAATTCCTCCGCCGGCAAACCCGTAACGACGAATGACATTGGAACTTCCTTTCTTTCGGCCGGACCATGGCGCACGGCGTCCCGGCCGGCGACCCGGTTCTTGCGGGCTGTTCGCGCGAGGCGAAAAAAACCCCGCCGGAGCGGGGCTTTCCAAGGGCCGGTTTCGATTGAGATCAGAGCGCGGCTTCGAGTTCGGGGAGCACCTTGAACAGATCGCCGACAAGACCGTAATCGGCGATCTGGAAGATCGGCGCTTCCTCGTCCTTGTTAATGGCGACGATCACCTTGGAATCTTTCATTCCCGCGAGATGCTGGATCGCGCCGGAAATGCCGACGGCGATATAGAGGTCCGGAGCGACGACCTTGCCCGTCTGTCCGACTTGATAATCGTTCGGCATGTAGCCGGCGTCGACAGCGGCGCGCGAAGCGCCGACAGCCGCGCCGAGCTTGTCCGCAATCGGATAGATAAGCTTCTCAAAATTTTCGTGGCTTCGGAGCGCTCGCCCGCCGGAGATTATGAACTTCGCAGCCGTGAGTTCAGGCCGATCCGACTTCGTAAGCTCCTCGCCGACGAAGGAGGAAAGTCCGGGGTCGCCTTGGCCGCTGATTTTCTCGACCGCAGCCGATCCTGTCATTTCCGCCGCCTTGAACGTCGCCGTGCGAACCGTGACGACTTTCTTGGCGTCAGTCGACTGAACTGTCGCGACGGCGTTGCCGGCGTAGATCGGGCGCACAAACGTGTCGGCGCTAACGATTTCAACAGCGTCAGAAATCTGCATGACGTCGAGCATGGCCGCGACGCGCGGCATGATGTTCTTGCCGTTTGCGGTCGCCGCCGCAACCAGCGCGTCGTATGGGCCGGCCGCCGACACGATCAGCTTCGCGGTCGGCTCTGCGAGCAGCCGCGCATAGGCTGGATCGTCCGCATGCAGGACTTTCCTCACGCCGGCGATCTTCGCCGCCTCCGCAGCGACGGCGTCGGCGCCGGAGCCCGCAATGAGAATGTCGATGTCGCCGCCGAGCTTCGCCGCCGCCGTCACGGTCTTGGCGACTGAGTCGGAAAGCGACTGGTTGTTATGATCCGCTATGATGAGGACGGCCATCAAATGACTCCCGCTTCGTTTTTCAGCTTGTCGATGAGGGTGGCGACATCCGGCACCTTCACGCCGGCGGTGCGCTTGGCCGGCTCGGTCACCTTGACGACTTTGAGCCGCGGCTTGACGTCGACGCCGTAATCGGCGGGCGTCTTGATGTCGAGCGGCTTCTTTTTCGCTTTCATGATATTGGGCAGCGAGGCGTAGCGCGGCTCGTTAAGCCGAAGGTCGGTCGTCACCACCGCGGGCAGCGCCAGCGACACCGTCTGAAGTCCGCCGTCGACTTCGCGCGTCACGGTAACCTTGCCGTCCGTCTTCACGACCTTTGAAGCGAAGGCGCCTTGCGCCCAGCCCATCAGCGCGGCGAGCATTTGTCCCGTCTGGTTTGAATCATCGTCGATCGCCTGTTTGCCCATGATGACGAGATCAGGCTTTTCCGCCTCGCACACCGCTTTCAGGAGCTTGGCGACGCCTAGCGGCTCGACTTCGTCGTCGGTCTTGATGAGCAGCCCGCGGTCGGCGCCCATGGCGAGCGCCTGGCGGATCTGGTCCTGCGCCTTTTCGGGCCCGATCGAAACGACGACGACTTCGGTCGCCGTTTTCGCTTCAAGGAGCCGAACCGCCTCCTCGACCGCGATCTCGTCGAAAGGATTCATCGACATTTTGACGTTGGCGAGGTCGACGCCTGACTGGTCGGACTTGACCCTGACTTTCACATTATAATCGATGACGCGCTTGACCGGCACGAGGACTTTCATCGGCGGTTCCTCTATTCAGAATGGATCGGTTTCGGCGGCCAGCCGGCCCTCCGAATTCGGCGCGACCATAGCGGCGGGCAAAGGGCCTTTC
>CALKYG010000224.1 GCA_938003575.1 uncultured Alphaproteobacteria bacterium | reverse complement strand
ATCGCGGCCGTCCGCCAGGAAAACCCCGGCCTCCCTTTATATGCCGTCGGCCACTCGATGGGCGCGGCCGTCATCCTCGCGGCGATGAAAGACCGGCCGCTCGACGCCGACGGCGTCATTCTTGCCGCGCCGGGCATATGGGGCGGCGCCAGCATGTCGATCTTTTATCGCGCGACCCTCAATCTTGCAGCCATGTTCGCGCCGGGAAAAACGCTGACCGGCGAACGCGCAGGCAGGCAAGCGTCAGACAATATCGAGTTCCTCCGCGCGATGTATAAGGATCCCCTTGTCATCAAGGACACCCGGATCGATGCGATCCTCGGCGCCGAGCGGATCATGGGAGAAGGGTTCGATGCGTCAGACGAAGTCTGCGGAGACATCCTCTACATCTACGGCGAGAAGGACGAGATCATTCCCGCCAAACAGCTGAAAAAAACGGAACGGCGCCTGTGCGGCGACGCAGTCTCGGCGTCATACCCTGACAGTTGGCACATGATCTTCGCGGACATTGAACGCGAACGGCCGCTTCTCGACGTCATCGAGTGGATAAAGGCGGATATTGCAGGCGAAAAAACGTGGAGACCGCAGGGCGGAAAGGGGAATTCCGACGCTGCGGTCTCCAACTTCGCGGGCCCGAACGGAAACGATCCGTCGACTTAGCCGGCTGGTTGTTGCGGCGGCGCTCCCGGTGCTGGCTAGTGAGGGGGAAGCAGGACCAGGTCGGCTGGAGGGCGATTGCATCGCCGCAACGCTACAACCTATACGGGTAGGCGGTTAAGGAAAGGTTTCCGGGCTAGCGCCCGCAGGAATTTTTGACCCAGCCGCAAAATTCCGGGGACGAAAGCGGTTCTTTGATCTCAATCGCTGCAATCGCGGGCGTAGAATAGGGGTGGAGGCTGGAAATGATCGCCCGCACGTCGTCCCGCGCATCGGCGGTGGACTTCACGATCATGACAACCTCTTCGGCGATTTCGATCTTTCCATCCCATCGATAGACGGACGTCATGCCGGAAATGAGATTGACGCAGGCGGCGGCGCCGTTGGCGACAAGCGACTCGGCGATCTTTCTCGCGGTACTTTGGTCCGGCGCGGTCGAATAGAAGAAAGTGACCGTGTTCATGTTGCTTCTCCCTAGCTTCGACCGTAACGGACTATTTATCGCTGACATTCCTCGTCATGCAAAAAAGGCTGTCATGAGAGAATTGGATTCAAGGACCGCCCTCGTGCTTTTTTCAGGGGGGCAGGATTCGTCTGTCTGCCTCGCCTGGGCCCTTGAACGCTACGAGCGTGTGGAAACGGTCGCATTCGACTATGGTCAGCGACATGCGGTGGAGCTTGCGGCCCGCACGGCGGTTAGACGCGAGATCCCGGATATTCTGCCTCGCCTCGCATTGCGCCTTGGCGATGATACGATTGTCGATCTCCGCGGGCTAGGCGATATCAGCGAGACGGCGCTCACCCGAGAGACGGAAATCCACATCGATGCAAGCGGCTTGCCGACAACCTTTGTGCCAGGCCGCAATCTTGTCTTTCTGGCGATGGCTGCGGCGCTGGCGTACCGGCGCGGGCTTGGCGTCCTTGTCGCCGGCGCATGTGAGACCGATTATTCCGGCTATCCGGATTGCCGGCGCGAGGCCCTCGATGCGCAGATGGAAGCGATTGAGCTTGGCATGCAGGCGAAATTCGCGCTGGAAACGCCGTTAATGCACCTGTCAAAAGCGCAAAGCTGGTTTCTGGCCGAAGAAATCGGCGGCGAACCGCTCGTCGATTTGATCGTTGAACATTCGCATAGCTGCTACCGCGGCGACAGGGCGCGGCGATTTGAATGGGGATATGGTTGCGGCGAATGCCCTGCATGCGCCTTGCGGGCGAAGGGATGGTATTCGTTCGTCGCCGCGAAATCCCGACGGAAGGGCGCATAGTGCCGACATACTCGGTCAAGGAGTGCTTTTACACGCTTCAGGGAGAAGGCGCGCAATCGGGGCGGGCCGCCGTTTTCCTGCGCTTCGCCGGCTGCAATTTGTGGAGCGGCGTCGAGGGTGACCGCCGCGGCGCAATCTGCACGTTCTGCGACACGGATTTTGTCGGGACAAACGGGGA
>CALKYG010000223.1 GCA_938003575.1 uncultured Alphaproteobacteria bacterium | reverse complement strand
AACTACGGGCCTCCACCGTGTCAAGGTGGCGCTCTACCACTGAGCTATGCGCCCTTAGAAGCGCGGCCTCTAACCTCAAAATCGCCGCGGCGCAAGAGCCGGACTGCGACAAGTCAGGCAGCGACCATCCGTTCGACTTCCTGGACGAGATCCTTGAGGTGGAAGGGCTTTGATAGGACTTTCGCTTCTTCTGGCGCGCGATTCGCGGGGTTGAGGGCGACGGCCGCAAAACCCGTAATGAACATGATTTTCATTTCGGGATCGATTTGCGCCGCCCGCCGGGCAAGCTCGATTCCGTCCATGACCGGCATGACGATATCGGTGAGCAGGAGGTCGAATTCGCGCAGCTGAAGCTCCGTCAGCGCCTCATCGCCCTGCGACGCATCAACGACGGAATGTCCGGCCTTTTCAAGCGCTTTCTTGAGAAAGCGCCGCATGGATTCATCGTCTTCCGCAAGGAGGATCGCCGCCATTTAATACGCCCTTCTGACTGAGACCGCTCTAACCAATTCCGCGCGGCCAGGGAAGCGGATCCGCTGCTTCCGGTCTCGCGAATTCAGAGCCCCGCTTAGCAAGACAGGCGCCGTCGCGGTTGAAACATCTTAACGAAGGGCCTGTTATCGCTGTAGCCTTGTGAAAAGCGCCATTCAGGGCGCCGGAGCGAGACGTGGCGAGTGAGTTCGAAATTCTCGGGGGAGAAGGGACTAAAACGCCCCCGGTCGAGGTTTCAATGCCTGCCCGTCTTATGACGCCTATGATTTTCGCTTCGCCCCATTCCGGGCGGCGGTATCCCCCTGAATTGCTGCGAATGACCAGGTTGGACCGCCACACGCTTCGCCAATCCGAAGATTCCTATGTGGATCTCCTTTTCGATACGGCGCCGGCGCAAGGAGCTCCGTTGCTGCGGGCGCTGTTCCCGCGCGCCTGGGTCGACGTCAACCGCAGCCGCGACGAGCTCGATCAGCGCATGTTCGCCGATCCGCTTCCCACGAGCGCAGACACAAGGTCGAACCGTGTGCGCGCTGGGCTCGGCGTGATCCCCAGAATCGTCGCCGATGGTCAGGATATCTATGATCGCAAGCTCAAATTTTTTGAGGCGCGCCGGCGGCTGACCGGCTGTTACGACCCCTATCATGATGCGCTTGCCGATTTGATCGCCGGGGCGAGGACTGCTTTCGGCTGTGCTGTTGTGATCGACTGTCATTCGATGCCCTCAGCTGGCGGGGCGCCATTCCGCGAGGGCGAACGGGCGATCGATTTCGTGCTTGGAGACCGATTTGGCGCATCATGTGCGCCTGCGTTAACGGGCGTCGTTGAAAAGACCCTTGCCGAATGCGGCTATGTCGTTTCGAGGAACGCGCCTTATGCCGGCGGGCATGTCGCAGCCGCCTACGGCCGCCCGAATGAAGGAGTTCATGTTCTCCAGATCGAAATCAATCGGGCGCTCTATCTAGATGAGCGGAGGATAGCGAGAATCGCCAGCTTCGACCGCCTCCGACGTGATCTACAGACCCTGATCCGCTGTCTCGTCAGGATTTCTCCCTCGGTGCTGCGACCAGCTCAAGCAGCGGAATAGCGCGCAAAGTCTGTCGCACCTGCAAAAAAAGCGCCGCGGGGATGAGCCCGCGGCGAAGTCTATTGGGAGGAAACGCCCGTTAGGGCAGCAGCGCCGCAAGGCGCCGCGGGGAAAACCTGACATGGATTCTGCTGCAGTGCAACAATCTTTCGGCAGCGCAGCATAATTTTGACTGTTTCCGGCGGTATCATCTTGCAGGCGCCCCTCGTTGCGGGGCGCGCAATGTCGGTTTAGGCGTCGAGCCCTAAAGGATGATAAAGGCTTCGAGGCGTGACTTCAGGCGAAAATCCATTGGAATACGAGACCGAAACAAAGCGCAAAAGCGCGTTGACGCGGATTCGATCGGGCGTTGGCAAGCTGACGAAGCCCAAGCAGCGCTTCACCATGCCAAATACCCAGTCCGGACTAAAGATCGTCATCGCGACAGACGCCTGGAAGCCGCAACTCAACGGCGTCGTCAGAACGCTGGAAACGCTTGGCGACATCCTGACCCGTTTCGGCAACGAAGTGCGTTACATTACCCCGAACGAATTCAAGTCCTTGCCGCTGCCGTCATATCCCGAGATCCGGCTGTCGCTCCTGCCGAATCGCCGCGTCGCCAAGATTATCAACGAGTTCAAGCCGGATGCCGTCCATATAGCAACAGAAGGGCCGATCGGCCGCGCCGTACGCCGATTCTGCAAGCGCCGCGACTACCCTTTTACGACGAGCTTTCACACGCGGTTTCCAGAATACGCCAATGAGCGATGGGCGGTGCCGATTTCCTGGGGCTATGCTGTCCTTAGAGATTTCCACAAGGACGGTGAGGCGATGATGGTGGCGACACCCGGCCTTATCGACGAACTCAAGGAGCGCGGATTCACGAAGATGAAGTTGTGGGCGCGCGGCGTCGACTTGCAGCAATTCGTTCCGGGCGACCGCACTTTTCTTGATCACTATCCGCGTCCGATATTTCTTTATGTCGGCCGCCTCGCGGTCGAAAAGAGCATCGAGGACTTCCTCAAACTTGATCTGCCGGGAACGAAACTCATCGTCGGCGACGGACCGCAGCGGGAAGAACTCGAGGAACGCTTCAAAGATGCGGTATTTGTCGGCCCGAAATTCGGCCCCGACTTAACGAGATATTATCAGGGCTCGGACGTATTTGTCTTTCCTTCGCGCACCGACACATTCGGTCTTGTCAATGTTGAGGCGCTCGCCTGTGGCGTTCCTGTGGCTGCCTATCCTGTCCGAGGCCCGCTCGAGATTCTTGACGGCGCCCCTGCAGGGTGCGGCGCTATGAACGAGGATCTGAAGAAGGCCTGTCTAGATGCGTGGGAGAAGCGTGATCCTGAAGCGTGCCGCAAATGGGCGGAGCGCTTTTCATGGGAGACGGCCTCGCGCCAGTTCATTGCAAATCTTGAAATGCCGGGATTCGATGAAGATTTTTGGCTCCGGTCGGCGCGGATGATCGATTGACGCTTCGCGACGCGACGTCCCGATTTGACACGCCTTTCGCATTCTCCAAATCGGCACGGAGTTTGCCTCTTTCTCTCCCATTAAGGGGCGCGGCGCGGGGCCGCGTGCTGAGAACAGGGAGCAAGGCCGATGGCCCATCCAATCGATCTTCATGTGGGCAATCGCGTCCGCCAACGTCGGCGTCTGCTCGGTATGACGCAACAGCGGCTGGCCGACGCCGTGCGAATCCGCTTCCAGCAGATCCAAAAATATGAAAGCGGCGCCAACCGAATTTCAGCGTCGCGTCTGTGGACGCTCGCCAGGGCGCTCGACGTGCCGATTTCGTACTTTTTCGAAGGTGTTGACGAAGCCGGCCACATCGGCGGCGCAGTCAACGATCATTCTGCTTCGACGCCGCCCGACGTCTTCCAGAATAAGGATACGATCGCGCTCGTTCGTGCGTTCTACACAATGAACGACGAGCCGCGTCGCCGCCTTCTCGATCTCGCCAAGGCAATGTCGGGCGACGAATAAAATTGAGCCGGGCCAAGGCTTGAAAAGCCGCGCGGACGGGATCATGAGACTCTCATGACAGTCGACGCGCAGCTGTTTTCAGAGTTCCCGATTTTCGCAGGCCGTCTGGCCGATGCTGCACGTATAGAGACGCTGCCGCGGTTCCGCACCGGCGCCGCCGTCGCCAACAAGGCTGGATTGAAGTTTGATCCCGTAACGGACGCCGACCGCGAAGCCGAGCGCGTCGTCCGGCGGATGATATCGGCGGTCTATCCGGCGCACGGAGTTATCGGAGAGGAATTCGGCGCCGAGCGCGCTGATGCCGAATATCGCTGGGTCATCGATCCAATCGACGGAACGCGCGCATTTGTCTGCGGCGTTTCGACCTGGGCTACGCTGATCGGCCTCGAGCACAGCGGCAAGCCGGCGCTCGGCCTCATTGATCAACCGTTTACAGATGAACGCTGGATCGGCGTTCCGGGCAAAGCAGTCTATCGTCGCGGCGGCGGCGAAAGAGAATGCCGAACGAGCGGCGTGACGGAATTGGCGCGCGCCCGATTGTCGACGACTGATCCCCGGCGCGAGGCCTATTTTACGGGCGAGGAAGCGGCTGCGTTTGCATTTCTCGCCGCCAAGACGCAGGTCGCCAGGTTCAGCCTTGATGCTTACGCCTATGGCCTGCTCGCGATCGGCGAACTCGATCTCGTCGTTGAATCAAGCCTTGCGCATCATGACTATTGCGCGCTTATTCCTGTTGTCGAAGGCGCCGGCGGCGTCATATCGGGCTGGAAGGGCGAGCCGCTCGGCGACTGCGCGCGCGGGCGCATCATTGCTGCGGCGACGCCCGAACTTCATCAGGCGGCTGTCGCGCAATTGAATAAATACTGACGGACTGCGCTCCGCTTATTCCGATGCTGGCGCGACGGCAGAGCCGGCGAGAATGCCTCCGTCGACGTGAATCTCGGCGCCAGTCATATAGGCGGACTCGTCCGATGCGAGCATGATTGCTATGTTCGCGACTTCTTCGGGCGTTCCAAAGCGCTTCATCGGCGCCTCGGCGACGAAATCCTTCATCCGCTGTTCGCGATCTGGGCCCTCGCCAAGCACCGCGTCCCACATCGGTGTCAGGATCGCCGCCGGGTGTAGGGAATTGCAGCGGATGTTGAGCCCCTGCTCGGCGCAATAGAGCGCGACCGACTTGGTGTG
>CALKYG010000222.1 GCA_938003575.1 uncultured Alphaproteobacteria bacterium | reverse complement strand
CCGACATCAGCGACATCGAGGCGAGCCTTTTGCCCGGCGGGGAGGCGTAAATCTCAAGGCCGGCCTCAAGAACGTCCTCCGAATCGATGAGGCGCAGCTCCGCCTGGCCGCCGTTGAAGAGGCGCGTGAACAGCGAGGAGAAATTGCGGTTGACCGTCTCGAATGCAGCGTTGAGGCGCTCGCGCGCCTCGCGGTTGAGGCTGCCAATCGCCGCACGCAGCTTGCGGATGGCGCCGTCGCAATCTTCCCGTTCGGTCGTCAGTTCCTCAAGGCGGGCGGAAACTTCCTGCATTTCCTCGTCGGCACGCAGATTGACGCCGCCGAGATTCTCGCGTTCGCGCTTGTAGCGGTCGAGCCTGGCGTCAATGTCGGCGCGCGCAGGAAGCGCCGCGCCGTCCTTGAATTCCGCGATTGCAGGGAGGTCCTCGGGGGCCGCATTGCATGTTTCATGCGCGATGAGCGTCGCTTCATCGACGCGCGCAATGGCTGCTTCCGATTGCGCCTCCAGCCGCGCGCGCTGCTCGCGCGCTTCGGAAGCCGCAGCGTCGCAAGCCTTCGCCGTTCTGTCCGCTTCCTGGGCGCGCGTAACGGCGACAGCAAGCGCATCGCCTGCGTCGGCGCGCAATCTTTCCGCGTCCGCAATCTGATCGAGCAGCGTCGCGCGTCTTTCCTCAATGATCGCCGGCTGTGCGAGCGCCGCTTCGTTCGCCGCGCTCGCAGCCGCGAGGCGCTCCTCAATTTCGCTCATGCGGGCGAGCGCTGTCTGGCTTCGCGTCGCCCACACGCTGCGCTCTCTCGCGATTTCGTCCATGCGCCGCGCACGCATTTCCGCTTCGCGAGAAAGATCGTTGTGCGCCGCTCGCGCTTCGGTCGCTTCCGCGCGGGCGCGGGCTGCGGCCTCGCGCGCGGCTCCCACGCCTTCAGAAATCAGCGCGGCGTCGGGAAGGTCGGCCTTTTCTTCAAGCGACGACGCCAGTTCGGATGCGGTTTCATTGCGATCGAGCTCGGCGAGCGCGGTCGCCTCGGCGATTGAGGCAAGACGGGTCGTCGCCCGTTCATGCTCACGCTCAAGTTCGACCTGCCGTGAACGCGCCAGGTCGAGCGATCGCCGCGCTTCGGTGAACAGAGCGCGCGCGTCGCGTTCGATCGACTGGCGGCGCTGAAATTCAGCCTGCGCCGCCTGGTGAGCTTCGCTGGCCGCAGCGGCCCGCTCCTGCGCGACGCCAAGATCCTTCTCGAGCTGGTGCAGGCGATTGCGCTGCTCCAGCCGGATGGCGGCGGCGGTTTTTGCTTCAGCGCGCGAAACAAAACCATCCCAGCGCCACAGATCGCCCTTGCGCGACACAAGGCGCTGGCCGGCTGACAACATCGCCGCGAGCGGCGCGCCTTGTTCCTCATCGACGACGCCGATCATTGAAAGGCGCAGTGCGAGAGCGGGCGGCGCCGCGACATATCGCGACAGCGGCGCGACGCCGGCGGGAAGATCCGGCGCGGCCGCGGCGTTCGTTCGGCCGCTCCAGAACGCCGGCGCCTCGCTGTCCAGCGCGGCAAAGAGATCGTCGCCGAGAGCGGCTGCAAGCGCATTCTCATAGCCGGGTTCGACATCGACCGCCTGGATGAGAGACGGCCAGTCGCCGTCGGCGTGGCTGGCGAGCACGCGGCGAAGCGCTTCGCACTCGGCGCGGATTTCCGAAAGGCTCTGTTCCGCCTTCTGACGCGGCTGGCGCACCGATAACTCGCGCGCCTCGGCGGCGGCGCGTTCTTCTTCGGCGCGATGGAAAGCGGCTTCAGCGGCGCGGGCGGCTTCTTCTGATGCAATGAAACGCGCAGTCGCAGCCTCAAGCGCTTCAGCCTGCTCCGGCGTCGGCTCGATGCGCGACTTTTCCTCCGACAGCTGGGCGATCTGCGCCTCGGCCCTGGCGATTCGGCGCTCGAGCGCCTCGATCGTTCCGGAAATGGCGCGGCGGCGCGCGTCGATCTCGGCCGCTGCCGCGCTCTTTTCCTCGAACACCAGTTCGGCGGCGCGCACCGCGTCGTTCGCGGCGTCGAGTCGCGCTTTCGCCTTTTCAATCCGCTCCCTTTCGGCAGCCTCACGCTGACGAAGGCCTTCTTCTTCGGCAATCAGCGTCGCAACGGCGTCGTCGGCGTCCGTCTTGAGCGATTTTTCGCGGTTGAGGTCTGCGGCGAGGCGCTCAATCTCGGCGGCGAGGCGGCGGATTTCTGCGTGCGCGCGCGCCGATTCCTCGTCGAGATTTTCGCGTGCGACCGTGAGGCGATGGAGCGCTGCGGCGGCCTTGGCTTCGTCGAGCCGCAGGGGTTCGAGCGCCTCATGCGCCTCAGCCTGCAGGGTAGAGGCGTTCGCCGCGGCGCGCGCGGTCTCCTCGATCAGCGCGGATATTTCCTTGAGGCTTTCGCCGGCGGCGTCTCGCGCTTCGACCGCCTCCTTCCATCGCAAATAGGCGGCGGCCGCTTCGGCGCGGCGAATGTCGCCCGAAAGATTGCGGTAGCGGGTCGCCTGCCGGGCCTGGCGGGCGAGGGCGACTTTCTGGTTCTCGAGCTCGCCGATCACGTCTTCGAGCCGTGACAGGTTCTGCTCCGCCGCGCGGAGGCGCAATTCGGCCTCATGACGGCGCGAATGAAGACCGGTGATGCCGGCGGCTTCTTCAAGCAGGCGGCGCCGGTTTTGCGGTTTGGCGTTGATCAGTTCGGTAATCTGGCCCTGCCGCACGAGCGAGGGCGAATTCGCGCCGGTCGACGCGTCAGCGAACAGCAGCTGCACGTCTTTCGCGCGCACTTCCTTTGAATTGATGCGATAGATCGACTGGGTGCCGTCATCCTTGTGCAATATGCGGCGCGATACCTCGATTGTGTCGGAGTCATTGAATTCAGCGGGCGCGGAGCGGTCGGTATTGTCCAGCGTCAGGACGACCTCCGCCCAATTGCGCGACGGTCGCATGGTCGTGCCGGAGAAAATGACGTCGCCCATGCCGTCGCCGCGCAGCGCCTTCGCCGACGTTGCGCCCATAACCCAGCGCAGCGCCTCCAGAAGATTCGACTTGCCGCAGCCGTTCGGCCCGACGACGCCCGTTAGGCCGTCCCGGATTTCGAGATCCGTCGGTTCGACGAACGATTTGAAACCGACAAGGCGAAGGTTCGTGAATCTCACAGCAAGCGTCCCGACGACCGAAGCGAAAAAGCGCAGGAAGGCGCGCCCGCAACCCCAAGCAAGGCACCGAGCGCCGATTCTCGCAGGCTGGCAATTTCAGCCGGCCGCCTGTGGAGAATTGAGGGTTCCGAATGGGAGACTGAAATACGCAACTGACTGAAACCCCTGCTACGCGCCCGCTTTTTCCACCGCGTCGGCGATCAGCTTTTCGAACTCTTCCTTGGTTTTATAGGTCATTTTCTCACCGTTCAGGATGAACGACGGAGTGCCCTGAACATTGTATCGTTCCATGCCGCCCTTGGCGTTGCCGTTGATGATCTCGACAAGCTCCTTGCGTTGAAGACAGGCATCCATCCCCGCTTCGTCCATGCCCGCCTGCGCGATGATCTTCAACAATTCGGGCTTCGGGTTTTCCTTGATCCAGTCGTGCTGCGCCCGGAAGAGCGCGTCGGTGACGAGGAAATAGGCTTCCGGGCCGGCCTTTTCAGCGGCGCACCGCGCGAGCACGGAGCCGACGAGAGAATAATTCGCCGGCGCCGTCGGGAACTCGCGGAAAACGAGCTTCACCTTGCCGGTTGCGACGAATTTCTCCTTGATGTCCGGCATCACCTGTTCATTGAACGAGGCGCAGTGCGGGCAGGTGACCGAAGCGTATTCGATGATCGTCACCGGCGCCTTCGGGTCGCCGAGCACCATGTCGGTCGACAAAATCTCCATGTTTTCGCCGGCCGGGATCGCCGCCTTGTCGTCGGCGGCCTTCGATGTGGCGTTGCCGCAGGCGGCGACAAGGAGCGAAGCGGCGAGAAGGGCGGTGCGAAACTTCATGACAGGACCTTTCAGACTTCACGGGCGCCTCGGCCCCTTAGGGAGCAAGCGCATCAAGGCTTTAAATTGCAGACCGCTCCGCCGGTTACAAGATCGCGGCTGGCTGTCGACCGATTATAAAGGGATTGCCCGCAATTTAGTCGACATTCCCCTTTCTGAACCGTGACAAGCCGCCGCCGGTTCGGGCCGGACCGCCTTTCGGCGCAGGGCCCTGAATCACGGATATCCGGGCGATGGCGTTCGGCCCGAAATAGTCATTGAGCCGCCGCCGCAGCGTTTCCGAAGCGAATTCGACGGAGGCCGCCGCTGCGCCATGGGGAACGATGATTTCGAGCGTGCGCCCGTCTCGTCCTCCGGTCAGCCGGCCGGGCCGACAGAGCCGCGCAATCTCCGGGCCTGCAAGGGCCGGCCAGCGGGCGATGAGGTCCGGATCGACGAATCGCGTCCGGCGAGCGAGATCCTCCAGCAGACCGGCCGACACCTTGCCGAGCGGCGGCGGACCCGGCCGCGCCGGCCGTGTCGGCGCCGGGGGGCCGAGGTCGCGCAAGCTGGGGCGATTGAGCAGGCGAGGGGATTTCATCGGCGGCGAGCTTAGCATAAGCGCCTTGCAATGTCCGCGATCCCGAAAGACCTGCTCAAATGGTACGATGAGAATGCGCGGGTTCTCCCCTGGCGCGTCGGACCGGCGGCGCGGAGGGCGGGCGCCCGCGTCGATCCCTATCGCGTCTGGCTTTCGGAAATCATGCTCCAGCAGACGACGGTCGCCGCCGTGCGCCTGCGCTTTGACGACTTCATCACGCGCTGGCCGACTGTGGAGGCCATGGCCTCGGCGCCGCTGGACGACGTCCTCAGCGAGTGGGCGGGGCTCGGCTATTATGCGCGGGCGCGCAATCTTCACAAATGCGCGGTCGAAGTCGTTCGCCTGGGCGGTTTTCCGCAAACGGAGGAAGAGCTGCGGGATCTGCCCGGCGTCGGCGCCTATACGGCCGCAGCGATCGCCGCGATCGCTTTTGACAGACCTGCCGTTGTCGTCGACGGCAATATCGAACGGGTCGCCGCCCGCCTGTTCGCCGTCGAGACGCCGCTGCCGAAGGCGAAAGCGCGTCTTAAAGAGGCGATCAGTTCGGTCTGGCCGCACCGGCGTCCGGGCGATTTCGCGCAGGCGCTGATGGATCTGGGCGCGGGCGTCTGCACGCCGCGGAGTCCGAAATGCGCATTGTGCCCGATTTCGGGTCATTGCAGCGCGCGCGCCAAAGGGACAGCCGAACAATTGCCGAAGAAAGCGAGGAAGTCCGGCAAGCCGACGCGGCGCGGCGTCGCTTATGCGCTCTTCAACGCAGATGGCGAAATTCTGGTCGAGCGGCGCCCCGACAAGGGCCTTCTCGGCGGCATGCTCGGCCTGCCCGGGACGGAATGGACCATGAGCGCGCCGGAGGCGGCGCCGCCCGTGAACGCCGAGTGGCGCATGGCGGGCGTTGCGCGTCACACCTTCACCCATTTTCACCTCGAACTTTACGTAATGACGGCGCCGTCGCCGAAATCGTTCAAAAAGACCGATGCGCAGACATGGATCGCGCCGGAAGCGGCGCGCCTTCCGACCGCCATGAAAAAAGCGGTGGAGATCGCCGTCGCCTGCGGTCCGGCCGGCGATGGCAGGCAAAGGACGTAATGGAGCCGACAAACGCTAGGCGCTGCTCGCCATTTCTGCGAACTCGCACAGCAAAGCCCGCGTGTCCCGCGGATCGATTATGTCCTCGATCAGGAACTGCTCCGCCGTGCGGAACGGCGAGGTGACGGCGTTGAGCCGCGCCTTGATCCTCGAAAGCTCCGCCGCCGGATCATCGGCCTTTGAAAGCTCCGCCTTGTAGGCGACCTCAACGCCGCCTTCCATCGGCAACGATCCCCAGTCGCCCGACGGCCAGGCGAAACGGTACTGGAAACGGGTGTGATCGGACATTGCGGCGCCGGCGACTCCGTAGGCCTTGCGAATGATGACGGAGCACCAGGGAACGCTCGCCTTATAGATTGCATTCATGGCCTCAACGCCGCGGCGGATCGTTCCCGCCTTTTCAGCGTCAAGTCCGATCATGAAGCCGGGATTGTCGACCAGATGGATGACCGGAAGTCGGAATTGGTCGGCGAGCCGCACGAAGCGGCGCGCCTTGTCGGAGGCGTCCGCCGTCCATGAGCCGCCGAGAAAGGTCGGATCGGACGCGAGCACTGCGACCGAAACGCCGTCGAACCTTGCGAAGGCGGTGATGACAGAGCGCCCCCAGCGCGCGCCCATCTCGAAAACGCCTCCCTTGTCGGCGACCGACCTGATTATTTTCCGCATCGAATACGCTTGCCGCCTGTCGCGCGGCACGATCGACAGGAGTTCCTCATCGCGGCGCGCGACGGGATCATGATTGATCGCGCGCGTCGCACGCGAATGAACAGAGGAAGGAAGATATGAAAGGAAGGCTCGCGCTTTCGCGAAAGCCTCTTCTTCCGTTTCCGCTTCATCGTCGATGACGCCGTTCCGCGCATGAATGTCGGCGCCGCCGAGCGCCTCATTGCTCATCGCCGCCTCGCCAATCCCTTCGGCGACCTTCGGCCCTGCGGTGAAGACCTGTGCGACGCCTCGCACCATTACGGAATAGTGGCTGGCGACGAGCCGCGCCGCGCCGAGTCCGGCGCAAGAGCCGAGCGCCAGCGCAACGACGGGAACCGTATCGAGATTTCTGACGACATGCTCCCAACCGGGAACAAACGGGACGTAGGTGAAGCCCATCTGCTCAAGCATCTTGACCGATCCGCCGCCGCCCGTGCCGTCGATCATGCGAATGAGCGGCAGCTTCATTTCATGCGCCATCTGTTCTGCGAGCGCGAATTTGCGGTGAATGGCGGCGTCGGCGGCGCCGCCTCTGACCGTAAAGTCATCGGCGCTCGCCACGACAGTGCGGCCGTCGATCCGTCCGCGCCCGAAAATGAAATTGGACGGAGAGAAATCCTCGAGCGCTCCGTCCACGGCGTATTTCCGTTTGCCGGCGATCTTGCCTATTTCACGGAACGAGCCTTCGTCCAGAAGCGCGTCAAGGCGCTCGCGCGCGTTCAGCTTGCCCCGCTCCTTTTGACGCGCCAGCTTCTCCTCGCCGCCCATTTTTTCGGCGAGCGCCTGACGGCGTTTCAGATCTTCAAGTTCTTTTTCCCAGGACATGGATGAACATTCGCCGGGGAGTTGAGGGGGATCAAGAGCGGAAATCGGCCCTTCGGCGAGTTTCCGCACGCCCGCTAAGCCTTTCGGCTGCGGGGTCGCAATCGACAGGAAAATCGTCAGGCTGGAATCGCTCGAATTCGCAGGGAAGGTCTTTTGTGACGTTGAAGCCGCGGTCGACGAGACGAAAAACGCAGGGGAGATGAACATCGGCGTCAGGCTTCTGCGCCGGTTCACGATCACGGCCGATTTTTCCGGACCCGCGATCGGGCTCGATCCGCGCTTATCAGTCGATGAAATCCAGCCCCAGATCAAGGCACGGCGCCGAATGCGTGATCGCGCCTGAAGAAATCACATCGACGCCGGTCAGGGCGATGGCGCGCACGCTGTCGAGCGTGACGCCGCCGGAGGCTTCAAGGACCGCGCGGCCCTTGTTCAGCGCGACCGCGAGACGCAGATCGTCGAGCGACATGTTGTCGAGGAGGATGATGCGCGCGCCGTGTTCGAGCGCCTCCTCCATCTGTTCGAGGGTTTCCACTTCGATCTCAATCGCGGTCATGTGTCCGACGGCCGCCTTCGCCGCCTTCATCGCTTCGGCCACGCCGCCCGCGGCGACGATGTGATTGTCCTTGATCATCACTGCGTCATAGAGGCCGAAGCGGTGGTTCGACCCGCCGCCGCATTTGACGGCGTATTTCTCGAACGCTCGAAGACCGGGCGTCGTCTTGCGCGTGCAAGCGATCCGCGCATGCGTGCCGGCGACCGCGCTGACATAGAGCGCCGTTTGCGTTGCGACGCCGGAAAGGCGCCCAAGAAAATTCAGCGCGACGCGCTCAGCCGTCAGGATTCCGCGCGACGGACCTTCGATGCGCATGACGGCGTCGCCGGTTTCGACGCGTTCGCCGTCGCCGGCTTCGACCTTCGTCTCGATGTCGGGATCGACGAGCCGGAAGGCGGTGAGAGCAAACTCGATTCCCGCAATGACTCCGGGCCTGCGCGCTGAAATGACGGCCCGGCTCATCGCATCAGCCGGGATGCAGGCTGCGCTTGTGACGTCGCCTGCGTCGCCAAGGTCTTCGGCCAACGCGCGCCGGACCGCCTCCTCTGTCATGTAGGCGGGACGGTTCATCATGTCAGCTCCTCCTCCCACTCGATTTCCGCCGTCTCCGCAAGGCAGATTTCCGTATGCATCGGCTCGGCGGCAGTCTCCGGAAAATCCGTTCTGAAATGGCCGCCCCGGCTCTCTTCGCGCAACAGCGCGCCTTGCACGATGAGTTCAGCCGAGGCGAGGGCGCTTTTTAGACCGCTCGTCATCAACGGTTCTTGATTGAGATCATTAATCGCATCGAGGACCGACAAAAGGCCCTTCTCCGAGCGGATGAGAGCCGCGCCGCGCGACATCGCCTTTCTCAGCCGCATCATCAGTTTCGGGTCGGCGGGTTTCGGCGCAAGGTCGCGGCGGTCTTCCGGCGCGGCGGCGTCCGTCCGGATGACGAGCGGTGCATTCTTGAGCCGCTCGGCGATGCGCGCCCCAAAGACGACGGCCTCAAGGAGCGAGTTCGAGGCGAGCCGGTTCGCCCCATGGACGCCCGTTGAGGCGACTTCGCCAACTGCGGAAAGGCCGTCTAGGGACGACTTTCCGTCGAGATCGGTCATGACTCCGCCCATGTGATAATGCGCGGCCGGCGCGACAGGCATCAGCTCCGTACAGGGATCAACGCCATTCCGCTCGCAAGCCGCAAAGACGGTCGGGAATTTTTCCCGGAAGCCCGCGCCGACGGCCTCGCGCGCGTCGAGGAAGGCGCCGCGTTTCGCTTTTCTCTCCGACTCAACCGCGCGCGCGACGATGTCGCGTGGAGCCAGGTCCCTTTCACGGTGGTATTTCTGCATGAAGGGCTTGCCGTCGGCGTTGACGAGGACGGCGCCTTGTCCCCTAAGGGCCTCCGTGGCGAGCGGCGCCGGGTCTTCGCCGAAATCAAGCGCTGTCGGATGAAACTGCACAAACTCGGGATCGCGGATGACAGCGCCTGCGCGCGCGGCGAAGGCGAGCCCGTGTCCCTGTGCGGGCCTCGGATTGGTCGTTACGGCGTAAAGTCCGCCTAGACCGCCCGTTGCAAGGATGGTCTCGCCCGCAAGCAATTCGATGCGCTCGCCGCGCGCGACGCAATAGGCGAAGACGCCGGCCACCGCGCCGTCGCCGTCGGTCAGCAAATCCTCGACGACGACGCGCTCGAGGATCTCGATATGCTCCGCCTTGCGCGCCGCTTCGATAAGCGCGCGCATGATTTCCGCGCCCGCCTGGTCGCCTGTCGCATGCACGATCCGGTCGCGGCAATGCGCAGCCTCGCGGCCGAGTATGTATGTTCCTTCGGCGTCGCGATCGAAGCGGACGCCAAGCCGCGCAAGATCATCGACTGCGGCGCGCCCGCCTTCGACCAGAACTCGCGCCGCTTCCGGATCGACAAGGCCTGCGCCCGCTTCCATCGTATCCGCGAAATGCAGGTTCGGCGTGTCGTTCTCGCCGATCGCGGCCGCCATGCCGCCCTGCGCCCACATGCTGGACGCCTCCGAGCCCAGCGGGCGGGCCGTGATGACCGTGACCGGACGCGGCGCCAGTTTCAGCGCCGTATAAAGGCCCGCAACGCCTGCGCCGACAATGATGATGGGAGCCGTCAAGACCTACGCCCGGGATTCGACCGCGAGCACCTGAGGCTCGTTCACATGCGTATACATCGACTGGCGCGTCAGGGGCAGCGCGATCATCCGTTCGATGGCTGCGCGCGCTCTTTCTGCGATGACCGGATCAATCCGGATCTCATGCGTCATCGTTTCGAGCGAACGCAAGATCTTCGGCAGAGTGATCCGTTTCATATGAGGGCAGAGATTGCATGGCCTGACGAAGCCCACATTCGGATTTTCGAGCGCGACATTGTCCGACATCGAACATTCGGTAATGAGCACCACCTTGTCGGGTTGATGTTTCTTGACGAAATTCGACATTCCGCTGGTCGATCCGGCGAAATCGGCTTCGGCGAGAACGTCAGGCGGGCATTCAGGGTGGGCGAGCACGATGACGCCGGGGTTCGCCTCGCGCA
>CALKYG010000221.1 GCA_938003575.1 uncultured Alphaproteobacteria bacterium | reverse complement strand
CGATTCGGCCGGATAGGCGTTCTTCAAATAATATCCCTGCGGGTCGTACATGCCGCCCGGACCGTCGACGCGGTCGATGAATGGAATGACGCTGAGATCGTATTCAGGGTCGATCGTCGCCCACGCGAATGTCAGCGACGCGAAAGCGTCAAGCGATTTGAATCTCGCAATATCCTCCGGCCGCACGAGTTGAAGGTGCGTCACAATGTGACGCGTCTTCGAGCCGTGGTCGTTTCTGGCGAATTCGATCGCATCGAGCGCGGTTTTGACCGACCTGTCTCCGATCGCGTGGATGTGGAACGTGAAACCCGCCTTGTCGCCGAAATTGACATAGTCGCGAATGACCTCGGCGGGGTGCTGAAGAACGCCTGCGCTCTTTTCGCATTGCAGCGGGTGAAAGCCGTTCGTTTCAATGAAGGGCTTCGCATCGACCGGCGCGCCCTGCGCACTTGCGGCGCGCGCGGCGACGCAGACCGCCGAATCGAGATCGACGTAGCCCGTGACGCGGGCGCCGCTGTCAGCAGCGGCGAACAGCGGCTGAAGGTAATCGTGAATGGCGGCGGCGTTCGGCAGGGTCGGCGGGAAAGCCAGGGGATCGCCTTCGAGAACGCCGTCCGCGAAAAGCTTGAGATAATCCGCCTTTATGAATTCCGAATTCGCGTATTTGTTCCGCACGGCCGACGCTTCCGCGATCAGCTTATCGTAATCGTAAGTTCCGTCTTCCCTGCGGTATTCGCTCGGGTCGTAATATTGAGCAAGCGTCGCCCGCGCGTGGAACTCGCCGCGTTCGAGAAGTTTGTCATAGACTTCCAGCATGTCGGGGCTCGCGGCGGCGTCCATGAAGGACGTAATGCCGCGCGGCAGCGTCACATCCATCATGCGTTCGGGGTGGGCGAGCCTCTTGGCGGCCTCCGCCTGTTCCATCGCTTCGGTGTCAAGGCGGCTGTAAATGTAGGATTCGGTCAATTTGCCGTTCGGCTCCCCGGTCTCGTCGACGCCGACATACTGGGCGAGCTCGGCGAATTCGGATTTCAGCGTCTCCGCGGAAAGGCCGACAGTTTCGCCCGCCGCGTTTCTGGCCGTCGCCAGCGCGCGCGAATTGACGGCGAAATGGTGGCCGTCCGTCCCTTCCAGCAAAACGGGATTGTCGGGCGCTGCGGCGTCGAGCGCCTGCCTGATCGTCTTGAATCGTTCGCCCGGCTGGTTGCCCCGCTCGAATTCCCAAAGCTCCACAAACATCCATTCGCCCGGCGGCGGCTCAAACCGTTTCACGCAGTCGCCGACAAAGCCTGAAAGCTCTTCAAGCGTCATCGCATTCTTGTCGATCGAACAGGTGTCGACTTCCATCGCGCCGACGGGATGAAGGTGAGCGTCGTGCAGGCCCGGCAGGACGAGCTTGCCCTCGAGCGCGATGTTCTGCGTGCGCTTTCCGGCGAATTTCGCAGCCGTCACGTTGTCGCCCACGAAGAGAATGGCGTCTCCCTTGATCGCCATCGCCTCGGCGAATCGCCGCTCTCCGTCAGCCGTGTATATTTTCCCGCCGGTGAAAATGTAATCTGCGACCTCCGTCGACGCCGGTTTTGAGCAGGAAGCGACGGCGACGACCGACGTCAGCAGGATTCTTTTGATTGCATTGCCCAACATGCCCGTCTCCAGTCTGGCGCGCGATCGAGTATCAAGCGATAGTGGCGGCGAATTCAAGTCGCAAAAGCACAGGCGCGCGCTGCGGTGTCGCGAGGAAGGAGCTTGACGGGTGGAGACGCCTCCTGCGGTGAAACTTGGCGATCTGCTGCGCCGGGGGTTCGACGCCTTGCAGCGCGGCGCGCCGCGGGACGCTGCGGATTTCTGCAAGAGGGCGCTCGCCGAGGACCCGAAAAATCCGCAAGCTCATTTCCTCGTGGGGCTGACCGCGCTTGAACTCGGCGATCGCATGACCGCCGCGCGCGCGTTCGGATCGGTGACAAAGCTCGACCCGAAGAATGCGGCCGCATGGGCGCAGCTCGCGCGTCTGTTCATGCGGCTCGGCCAGCCGGCGCGCGCTGAAAAAGCGCTGGCGGAAGCGAAGGCGGCCGATCCGCACGGCGCCGCCGTTTTCGATCTCATCGGCGTCGTCTCTTCGATGCTCGGCGACCAGAACGAAGCCAAGCGCTGGTATCTGCGGGCGGTGCGGGAAGCGCCGGGGAATGAGGAATTCGTCGTCAACCTCGCGACCGCGCAGATGTTTCTCGGCGAAAACGACGAAGCCGTCGAGGCTGTGACGCCGCTTCTGAAAACGCCGTCTCCGCCCCCGCAGGCCGAGTGGCTCTATTCGTCCATCGTCAGGCAGGAGTCAGCGGCTCGTCCCGCAGCATTGCTCGACCGCGCCAGGAAAAGCGATCCGCATGCGGCTGCGTTTCTGGCGTATGCGGCCGGAAAGGAGTTTGAAGATTGCGGCGATTGGGCGAGGGCCTTTGAAGCGTTCGATCTCGGCGCGCGGGCGAAGCGATCGACGGTTGAGTTCGACGAGGACGCGGAAACGCGCCGGTTCGCCGGCATGATGGAAATATTCGGGGAGTCGTTCGCATCCCGCCCGTCGGAAGGCTGCGAAGATCCGTCGCCGATTTTCGTCGTCGGCCAGCCGCGCACCGGAACAACGCTGGTCGAGCGGATCATCACCAGCCATTCGCAAATCGAGTCCGCCGGCGAATTGCAGCAGTTCCGCCTTTCTGTCGGGCGTCTTTCGGGCGGCGGCGAAAAAGAGAGAACGGTCAAAGAAACGCTGCGCGCCTACGCGTCGATCGACATGAAGTCTCTCGGGGAGGAATATTTGCGGGTCAGCCGTCCGATGCGGTCGGGCGCGCCGCGGTTCGTCGACAAATTGCCCGGCAATTATTTTTACATTCCGCTCATCCTCGCCGCGCTGCCGAACGCGCGCATCATTCATCTGACGCGAGACCCGATGGACGCCTGTTTCTCCAGCTTCAAACAACTCTTCGCCGAGGCTTATCCTCATTCATACGAGCAGCGGGAGATGGCGCGGCATTTTGCACGGTACTGGAAGCTGATGGATCATTGGCGCCGGCTGTATCCAGGCCGCATTCTTGACGTTTCCTATGAAGAGACGGTCGCCGACCTCGACCCTGCGGCGCGGCGGATTGTCGATTACCTTGGGCTGCCCTGGGAGGACGCTTGCCTGCGCTATTTCGAGCAAGGCGAATCGGTAGCGACCGCAAGCGCGGTGCAGGTTCGGGAAAAGCCGCACACAAGGTCGGTCGGCCGATGGCGCCGGTACGGAGTGCGGCTTGAACCGATGCGCGAGGAACTGGAAAAGGCCGGCGTTCCGGTCGGTTCGTGATCACAAAATCCCGTTCATGAGTTACGGCCGCCGATCGGGCGCCGGTCGAGAATAATTGCCTAACGCATTGGTTTTCCAGAATAAGAGAAGCCTGCGAGTGTGTCGCAAATTAGTCGCGGTCGCGGCGGAAATGCAGGCGTTCGGGTTGCGGTGACGAACGGGCGCCGATACAAATTTTCAACTGAGCCGGCCTTTGTCAGACCCGGCGGGCGGTTCGCGGTTCACAAGGAGGGGCGTCATGCGCGCAAATACACGGCTTAAGGCTGTTTCAATCAAAACCGTTTTGGCGGGCAGTTCCGCGCTCACCCTGATGTCGGCCGCGGTCCCCGCTTTCGCCCAGGATGACGAAATCGTCGTCACTGCGCAGAAACGGGCTGAATCGATCCAGGACGTTCCAATCGCGATCTCCGCTTTCGCCGGCGAATTCGTGCGCGACGTCAACCTCGATGACGTGAAGGATCTCGTGACGTTCACGCCGGGCGTCACCGGCAACACGTTCGACAGCTTTATCGACTACATCAACGTCCGGGGCATCTCCACCAATGATTTCGGCGTCGGCGGCGACCCGTCGGTTCCGTTTTTCAAGAACGGGCTCTATCAGGGCCGCAACGGCGCAGTCGTCACGACGCTGTATGACGTCGAACGCGCCGAGGTGCTGCGCGGGCCGCAGGGGTTCCTTTTCGGACGCAACGCCATCGGCGGCGCCATCAACATCATTACGTCGAAGCCGAGCCTCGACGGATTCGGCGGTTACGCCGAAATCGACTTGGGCGAACGCGACCGCATCGTCGGGGAATTCGCGCTCAACGTTCCGTTGACCGACAGGTTCGCCGTGCGCCTTGCCGGCTACGGCGGCAAGGAAGACGGCTATGTCGACAACGCGTTCAACCCCGGCGGCGACCGCCTCATAGGGTTCCAGAAGGGCGCCGGGCGCGTGTCGGCGCTATACGAAGATGAAGGCTTTAACGCGCTTTTGACGCTTGAACTTGAAAAGCGTGAACAGTCGGGATCGGTCTATCGCGCGACCGAACTCGGCGATGCGTGGGACAACCTCGTCGCGCTGACAGGCGTGACGCTTGGCGGAAACGGCCGCGACATCGACAGCAACCTCGGTCTCGGCGAACGCGACGATGCGGAAATATTCAGCGCCGGGCTGGAGCTCAATTTCGATCTCGGCGGCGTCACGCTGACGTCGCTCACCGGCTACAAGAAACATGATTACGAATACGCCGAAGATTTCGACGGCACGCCGATCAACATCAACAATTAC
>CALKYG010000220.1 GCA_938003575.1 uncultured Alphaproteobacteria bacterium | reverse complement strand
CGCCGCTCCGACTACTGCCCCGCAGCGATCTTTGGCTCAACGAACGCATCGAATTGGCTCCAGAATTCGTAGCGAATGACGTCGCGTTCCATCAGAATTTCGTGAAGTGCATCCCTGATGACGACATTTTCTATCAATGGCGATTGCGCCGCGATCCACTGATGATCCCTAGACCGCACGAAATGGTCTTTCCCTGCGGAAACGATAAGCGTCGGCGTCTTCATTTTTCTGAAACGAGCCGGCTTGTGCAGGTCGTCCATCGCCTCGATTGCGGCGCGCACCCAGCCGTAAGTGGGCTCACGTATGGTCGCATTCGGTGCGGCGGCCTGCAATTCCCGAAAGCGCGAATGTCGGTCCCGGTCGGTCGTCAGGAGATTGCCTTCAAACGCCATCGAGTGCTCCCTGACGCCCGGAATGGAGTGACGCGAAAGGCCAACCCCTGTCGCTGCCGTCGCTAGCGCTCTCACTCCGACTCTTTTCAGGACGCTATCGGACAGGCGCGTCATCGGCGAGCAAAGAACCGCAACGGCGAAATGATTGTCACCATCCGCCATAATCTGCAGACTGGGGACGCCCCCCATGGAATGCGCTAGCAGAATTAGCGGCTGCGGCATATTCGCCATTCGGATCATTTCGACAAAACGAAGAAGATCCGACCTATAAACGCCAAAATCCTGGATGTGGCCCTTTTCCCGAACCGGCAGTAATCGCTCGGAAAGGCCTTGGCCGCGCCAATCCATGGCTGCGGCGGCAAAACCCCGGCTATGCAGATCTCGAAACACCTCAAAATATTTTTCTATGAACTCAGACCGGCCCGTCAGGACCACGACAGTCGCACGCGCATTCTCGAGCGGGAAAAGCGCGGCCCTCAAATGGCCGCCGTCGGCGCCCCGGAGATCCACCGCTTCTGCTGCTCGCGGAACCGGATTTGACGGAATGACGATAAAATCGGCTATCGAGAACTCTCCAGATAGAGTCGCGCCATAATGCTCATATCGCCGACGATTGACAGGCGACCCGATAGATAAGCGCTCTCAAGCGCCCTCCCCCCCTCAAATATCCGGATCAATGTCTCTCCGCTTGCACGCCAGGTGCAATCCGGCTCTCTGGAGGGGTCGGCCTCCTCGATGACGCAAAGGGGGCCGCGGCCGTCGATATCGAACGGTTTTCCTCCCTCCGGCGCGATTCTGATGACGCCGGAAAAACCTGACCTGAAAGCCTTGCCTGCCGCGGCTCTTGAGTCTGCGTCGTTCATTGTTTGGGTTTGATGAATTTGAGCGTCATCCGGTCGCTTTCGCCGATAGCATCATACTGCGACCGATCGAAGCCAGGATTTTCTTGGCCGGCCGCTGCTGCAGATCGGCGCACAGGAGGCAAAGTCCATACACCAAACGGATGATCTTTGGTGTCGGCGGGGTTTGCATTGATTTCCGACGATTCCACAAACTCAAACCCTGCGGCTTCGGCAAGCGCCGTGACAGTTGATACTTTCACATAGCCCGTTGAGCCGGACCCGTCGTCCTGTTCCTCCGTTGCGCGGTG
Source organism: uncultured Alphaproteobacteria bacterium (assembly GCA_938003575.1). Taxonomy (GTDB): domain Bacteria; phylum Pseudomonadota; class Alphaproteobacteria; order Caulobacterales; family Parvularculaceae; genus Amphiplicatus. The sequence goes on along the minus strand of CALKYG010000220.1, from coordinate 24,561 downwards.
CTCGACGACGCCGAGAACCCCGCCAGGCTTCAATGCTTCGTAGAACGCCTTGAAATTGGCGTCCGCGGCGCCGTTCGACAACCAGTTATGAACATTTCGAAAAGTGAGAACGACATCAACCGACCCAGGCGGCGCGATTTCGCCGGCGCCCAACGTTGTGATCCTGATGTCGCCGTATGTTTTGTCGTCGGAAAAATCATTCCGAAACTTTTGCACCGCCGCCGCCGCCCTTTCACTTGCCAAAGGGTCGACTTGCGCAGCGATATAAACGCCGCCGCCTGATTTGAGATAGGGCGCCAGTATTCGTGTGTACCAACCTCCGCCCGGCCATGCCTCGATGACGGTCATGCCGGGTTCGACGCCAAAGAATTCCAAAGTCTCCTTGGGGTGGCGCCACCGGTCCCTGTCCCTGTCCTCGTCCGGTCGGTGCGCGCCGCCAATCGCAGCAGCGAGAAGCGCTGAAGAATCCTGCGCGACGGGTCGCGCGGCCACGATTGGTTCAGCCCCGTCCCGCTGTCCGCAAGCGGAGGTTGCGAGCATCGCCAAGGACGCCAGCACATTGAATTTCACTATTTTCCTCCTCCCTTTAGACAATACCTTTGTAACTAACACGGTTTTCGAAATTCTGGCCAAACCCCCCTTGAAGAGTTGGTCCCGGCACCTAGCTAAACTGTGTCGGACGCCAACCGGGTCCGGCAGCCTCGGGTCGTTCGCGCAGAAGGGCTCGACAGGCTTGTTTTACCTTGCTTCTTTAAGGAGGAATGCGATGCGCAGCTACGATCTCACCCCGCTCTATCGTACGACCGTCGGATTTGATCGGATGTTTGATCTTCTTGACAATCTCGGCAAGTCGGAGGCGTCGGGCTATCCGCCGTACAATATTGAGCGCGTTGATGAGGACCGATACCGGGTCACGCTTGCGGTCGCTGGCTTTTCCGAAGCTGATCTGGAGATCGAACTCCACGAGAATACACTGAAAATTGTCGGCGCGCGCCCAGAAATCGATGAAGGGCGGACCTATCTTCATCAAGGGATAGCCGGCCGCTCGTTTGAGCGCCGCTTTCAGCTCGCGGATCACGTAAAAATAGACGGCGCGACTCTGGTAAACGGATTGTTGAATATCGAGTTGCGTCGGGAAATCCCGGAAGCGAAGAAACCGCGCAAGATCGAAATCAATCCGGTCGCCGCGGATGTAGAAGTCCTGAAAGCGTCGAACGCCGCTTAAGCCCGCGTTGTCCCTTCCCTGACAACGCAAAAAGGAACGCTCGCCCCCGCCCCCTCCGGGCGGGCGTTCTGTTCTATCGGCCCGCTATAAGATCTTTTGCCTTGTCGAAGATCTCCGAGTTCGCTGCCAATATAGAGCCTGCGTGCATCGGGCGGTTTCCGCCGTCGATTTCGGCGACTGTTCCGCCTGCTTCGCGAACAATGATGACTCCCGCCCCGACGTCCCAGGCGTTAAGGCCGCGCTCCCAATAGGCGTCAAACCGCCCGGCGGCGACAAAGGCGAGATCCAGCGCCGCAGATCCAAAGCGGCGGACTCCAGCAGTTTCGCTGAGAACGCGGTCAATTTCCTTCAGAGCGACATCGCGTCCGGGTTTTCCCTTGAACGGAAGTCCGGTTGCGAAAACGCTTTCGTCGAGCGCGCTTCGCTGGGATACTCTAATCCGGCGGTCATTGAGCCAGGCGCCTTCGCCTTTTTCAGCCCAGAACAGCTCGTTGCTCGCCGGGTTGAAAATTACGCCCGCGTAGGGCTGGCGATCCCGCTCCAGGCAGATTGATACGGCGAATTGCGGCAGGCCATGCAGAAAATTCGTAGTGCCGTCCAGAGGATCGACGACCCATCTGTTCGAATTGTCTGCGCCTTCAATTTCGCCACGTTCCTCCATCACGAAGCCGTATTTGGGGCGGCCTTTGCTCAGCTCTTCGAACAGGATCTGTTCGGCTCTAAGATCGGCCGCCGAAACGAAGTCGGCCGCGCCCTTCTTTGACGTCTGAAGTCCGTCCAACTCGCCGAAATCCCGCGCCAGGCCCCGAGCGGCCTTTCGGGCGGCGTTTATCATTACGGTCATCACGGCGGAGGCGTGCGTCATAAGAGGCTCAAAGCTGCGGAAAAGCGCCGAACCATAGCGGCGAGCCTCGGCAGCGCAAGGGGCGACCGACCTAAAGGAACCCTTTGCCGCGAAGAAGGGGTTCAGTCTACTGAGATGAGGACAAGGAAACGCCCGAATTGACCGCGACGGACGACTGCAGACGGGATGAGCCCCCCACCTCTCTCGCCGCCAGAGTAGCGAGGAGCGCCGGCTGGATTATCGGCGGCCGGTTCGTCATGGGCGCCTTTGGGTTCCTGAATACGATCATCGTTGCGAGACTGCTTGTTCCGGACGATTTCGGCATTGTCGCGATCGGACTGACCGCCATGCAGATTCTGACGAATCTTTCCGACATCGGCGTCAGTCAGGCGGTGATCCGGTTCAAGGACGCCGACAGGGCCGACCTCGACACGCTTTTTACACTTTCGGCGATTCGCGGCGCGCTGATCGCGGGCGTCCTTTGCCTTTCCGCGCCGTTCGCAGCTGAGTTCTATGGGGACCGCCGCGTGATGTGGGTTTTCCTTGGCGTCGCCGCATACCCGCTGCTAAGCGGATTCATCAATCCAAGGTTCTATGAGTTCGAGCGGCTCCTCGACTACTCAAAGGAATTTGTCGCGGCAGTTCTGAACAAGGTCGCAGGCGTCACGGTTTCGATCGTCATAGCGGTCATCTTCAGGAGTTACTGGGCGATCGTCCTTGGGCTCGCCACCAACGCGCTGGTTCAGCTCATTCTCTCTTACTGGATGCGGCCCTTCGCGCCGAGCCTTACGCTTGCATCCATGCGGAGAATTCTGGGGTTTTCGGGCTGGTTGACCGGCGTCGGCCTAATGAGTGCGCTCAATAACAAACTCGATCCCCTGGTGCTCGCGCGCGCTGTCGGGGCCGAGGGTGCGGGCCATTACTTCATGGGTTTGCAGTTGGCGGAGCTGCCGACACGCGAAATCGCTTTTCCGGCGGCGCGGGCGATTTATCCTGGTCTGTCGGAGCTTCAAGAAGATGCCCGACGCGCCAACCAGGCTTTCCTTATCGGCGTCGAGGCGATGGCTGCGATCGCCATGCCGGCCGCGATTGGCTTCGCACTCATCGCGCGCGATCTTGTCCCTTTTCTTATCGGCGAAAGATGGGTAAGTGCGGCGTCGGTCGTAGAAATAATTACGCCCGTGATGGGCGTGCAGATGCCGCTTCTTGCGACGCAGTATTATGCGATGGCCGTCGGCTCTACCCGACTGGTGTTCATACGAGAACTGATTTTCTTTTTAATTCGGACGCCGATATTCATTTGGGCGTCGATCAAATACGGTCTTGTCGGTGCGGCCTGGTCGGTCGCCGGGTGTGGAATCGTTCACGTCGCTCTCAATCTCGCCCTCTATTCACAAACCGCGAATGACAGGTTTTCGCGTCCGCTCGAACGCGCGCGACGGTCTATAGTCTCTGTCGCCGTCATGGCTTTGGCGCTGACGGCTCTCCGAACGACGGGCTTGATCGACTCTGCGCCCGCGCTATTCAAAATCGTCGCGGAATCTCTCGCCGGCGTCGTCGCTTACGTGCTTTGCCACATACTGCTGTGGCGCTTCGAGAAGGCGCCGGATGGAGTCGAGCGGCTGGCCATGCGCCTCGCGGCCCCGTTGGCGGCGAGATTCCGCCAACGATCAGGCCGATAGCTGCATCGGGCCGTTTCGGCGGGGGCGGGCCTCGGCTAAGTTCCCCAAGATAGTCATGAGGAGATTTTGGCCCTATGCAGCATGCCGCTAATCCGACGAGCGAGCAGATCGCGGCGAGCGCATTCAAGCTTTTGATGGAAAACCCGCTTTTTAAGGTCGGGTCTGCGACCATCCGCGGCAATGACTTTCGCGTCTTTGAGAATGCGCCAGCGAATCTTGTCGGCATATTTGCGCATGGAGCCAGCCACGGCGACAAGAAATTTCTCTTCTATGAAGATCGCAGCTGGACCTTCGCGGAGATCTGGAAGGAAGCGAGGCTGTTCGCAAACGCCCTCTCTGAAGGTCTCGGCGTCCGGCAGGGAGATCGGATCGCGATCGCAATGCGAAACTTCCCAGAGTGGATCACAAGCTACATGGCGGTGATTTCGCTCGGCGCAGTCGTCGTTCCCCTTAACGCATGGTGGAAGACCGAAGAACTTCGCTACGCCATAAAGGACAGCGAATGTCGGATCGTCATTGTCGACGCCAAGCGGCTTGAACTCCTGTCGCCAGTTAAGGAGGAGCTCGGTCTCACTTTCATCCTCGCCGGGGAAGAGGGGCGCGGCGCCGACTACGCCTACAGGGAGTTACTTTCCAAGAGTCATTCCGACGAGCTCCCCGCCGTTTCAATTGGCCCTGATGACGACTTCGCAATCTACTATACGTCCGGGTCCACCGGGAATCCCAAGGGCGTCATCCTGACGCATCGCGGCGCCATCACTACGTTGATGTCATGGACCTTTGTGGCCGCCGCCATCAAGGATGCGCGCGGCGGCGTATCGCTGTTCGGCGACAATCCAGGCATCCTTCTCGCCGTTCCGCTCTTTCATGTCACGGGTTCGCACTCAATCTTCATGTTGTCATGGATGGTCGGACGGCGACTGGCCATCATGTACCGGTGGGATCCGAAACTTGCTGTCGAAATGATCAATCGGCTCAAGCTGACGAACTTCGTTGGAGTTCCGAGCCAGTCTTATGAACTCATAGACGCTGCAGGCGACCAAGGCATGCCCAGCCTCATTGACATAGGGTCCGGCGGCGCCAAGCGCCCGCCAGACCACGTCAGAAAGCTGAAGGAAAAGTTTGGGCATGCAAATCCGTCGTCGGGATACGGCCTTAGCGAAACCAACGCCCTTGGCTGCGTGATATCGCTTGACGACTACCAAAGGCGCCCCGACTCCACCGGCCGCGCGGTCCCCCCATGCTGCGACATCAAGATTGTCGGCGAAGACGGCGACGCCAAGGCGGGAGAAGTCGGGGAAGTATGGATTCGGTCAGCTGCGAATTTTCGCGGTTATCTCAATCTTCCCGAAGAGACTGCACGGGCCATAACGCCGGACGGGTGGTTCCGGACGGGCGATTTGGGCCGCCTCGACGACGAGGGCTTTCTGTACATTGTCGACCGCATCAAGGACCTGATCATCCGCGGTGGAGAGAATATTTCATGCCTTGAAGTCGAGGCGCGGGCCTATCAGCACCCGGCGGTCGCGCAGTCGGTCGCATTTTCCGTCCCGGATGAAGTTCTCGGCGAGCGGGTCGGCCTCGTCGTTTACCCGAAACCGGGGACGACATTTGAACCCCGGGAATTGAGAGATTTCATGGCCCGCGGGCTTGCCGAGTTCAAATGCCCAGAACGGATTTGGATTTCTCCGGGGCCGCTGCCCAAACTCGGCACCGAAAAGGTCGACAAGCGGACGGTGCGAATGATTGCACTTCAGCATTCGCCGGCGTGGGCCAAGTAGCCGCCAACTGCCGAAGATTGTTGCGCGGCGGCGCGCTGGAGCGTTTGATCTTCGCGACCACCAAGGAGCGAACTCGATGAATGATCTTGAAGCTTTCCGCAAGGACGCGCGGGAATGGCTCGACGTCAATTGCCCGAGGGAGATGCGCGACGGCGCCGGCGGCGAGGAGAATATCTGCTGGGGAGGCCGGAACTGGAAGTTCAAGTCAAAGGCGCAGAAGGACTGGCTTGAACGCATGGCGGCGAAGGGCTGGACCGTTCCAGCCTGGCCGAAGGAATATGGCGGCGGCGGATTGTCCAAGGATGAGGTGAAGATACTCAAGGACGAAATGCGGAGAATGAAAATTCGTTCGCCGCTTGAGAGTTTTGGAATCTGGATGCTCGGACCGGCGCTTCTCAAATACGGAACGCATGAGCAAAAGGCCAAGTTCCTGCCTCCGATTGCTCGCGGGGAAATCCGCTGGTGCCAGGGATATTCTGAACCGAACGCCGGCTCGGATCTCGCCTCGCTGCAGACCAGGTGCGAGGACAAGGGCGATCACTGGCTGGTGAACGGGCAGAAGATCTGGACGTCCTATGCCGACGAATCCGACTGGATTTTCGTTCTCGTCCGGACTGACCCGAAAGCCGCCAAGCATGACGGCATTTCGTTCATCCTAATCGATATGACGACCGAGGGCGTCACGACCAAGCCTATCAAGCTTATCTCCGGAAAATCGCCGTTCTGCGAGACATTCTTTGACGACGTCAAAGTGCCGAAGGAACATGCGCCCGGGGTCAACGCGATCGTCGGAACCATCAATCGCGGCTGGGACGTCGCCAAGTATCTGCTGACGCATGAGCGCGAGATGATCGGCGCCGGCGGCGGCGGCCTGATGGGCGGGCGCGGCATCGGAGAAATGGCGGCGCAGTATGTCGGCCTCGACGAAAGGGGACGCCTAAGCGACCCGATGCTGCGGGCGAAGGTCGCGCAAGCGGAAGTCGACGGCTGGGCGTTTCTGCTCACGATGGAAAGACTGAAAGACGAAGCGAAAGCAGGACAGGGGATGGGCGCCAAGTCATCCATGCTGAAATATTACGGAACCGAGTTCAACAAGCGCCGCTTCGAGCTATTCATGGATGCTTCGGGCTCAGAGGGCCTGGAATGGGAGGGCGATCGGTCGGAAGACGGCAAGCTTGCAAAAAGCTGGCTGCGGACCAAAGCCAATTCGATAGAGGGCGGCACCTCGGAAGTGCAACTTAACATCATCTCGAAGCGCATTCTCGAACTGCCGGACGCATAGGAACAGCCATGCCGCTAATTCTGACGGAAGAACAGGAAATGCTGAAGGAATCCGCGCGCGGATTCCTTGATGAGAAGGCGCCGGTTTCGGAGTTGAGAAGACTTCGCGACGATCGATCCGAGGACGGTTTTTCCCGTTCTCTTTGGAAAGAGATGGCGGAGATGGGATGGGCCGGCATCCTTATCGATGAGACGCATGGCGGAGCCGGATTCGGCTTTGTCGGGGCTGGCGTTCTCGCAGAGGAAATGGGGCGCACGCTCACGGCCTCGCCATTTCTGTCAACGTCAATCCTCGCGGCGACGGCGCTCAACAAGTTTGCGGGCGAGGCGATGAAGTCTGAATACCTGCCAAGGATCGCCGCCGCCGATATTGTGATGGCGCTCGCCGTGGATGAGGGCCGAAAGCACGGCCCGGCCAACACTGCAATGAAAGCCGAAAAGTCGGGTAACGGGTTTAAGTTGTCGGGATCGAAAACCTTCGTCGCCGACGGTCACGTCGCCGACAAGATCATCGTCGCCGCGCGCACCAGCGGCGCGCCGGGAGAAGAAGCCGGCATCTCACTTTTCCTTGTCGACAGCCGGGCGAAGGGGGTCGCGTGCGAGCGTACGATTATGGTTGACAGCCGCAATGCGGCGCGCATCAGTTTCGACAATGTGCCGGTGACCGGCGAGGACCTTATCGGCGAGCTTGATAACGGCCACTTGGCGCTAGAGGGCGTTTTGTCGGCTGGGAGGGCGGGACTTGCCGCTGAACTCTCCGGCGCGGCGCAGCGCGCGTTCGAGATGACGACCGGCTATCTCAAGGAGCGCACGCAATTCGGCAAGGTCATCGGGTCGTTTCAGGCTCTCCAGCACCGTGCGGCGCACCTTTATTGTGAGGTCGAGCTGGTGAAGTCCGTTACGCTTAAGGCGCTTCAAGACCTTGATAACGCCTTCGGCATGGCGTCGGTCACCTGCTCTCTCGCCAAGGCGAAGGCCGGCGAGGTCGCAAAGCTTGCTTCGCAGGAGGCGATCCAGATGCACGGCGGGATCGGCATGACCGATGAATATGACATCGGCCTTTACATGAAGCGGATACGCGTCGCACAGGAGATGTTTGGCGACAGCGCGTACCACGCAGACCGAATCGCGCGCCTGCGCGGATATTGATGGAGAAACGAATGAAGACGGTCAAGCCAGATCAGATCAAGGACTGGGTCGGCAAGGAAACCGGCGTATCCGAATGGTCGACAATCGACCAAAACCGGATCAACATTTTCGCTGACGTGACCGAAGACCATCAGTTCATTCACGTAAATCCCGAAGCGGCGAAAAAAACACCTTTTGGCGGAACGGTGGCGCACGGCTTCCTTTCGCTTTCGATGCTCTCGCACCTTGCCAAGAATTCCTTGCTTGTTCTCGAGGGCGTTAAGATGGGCGTGAATTACGGCTTCGACAAGGTGCGTTTTATCGCACCGGTGAAATCCGGAAAGAGAATTCGCGGCCATTTCACCTTGATGAGCGCCGAAGCGAAGGCGCCGAACCAGTGGCAATTCAAATACGCCGTGAAAGTCGAAATTGAAGGTGAAGACAAACCGGCGCTGATGGCCGAATGGCTGACCATGCAGTTCATTTAGCGCAATAGACGAAGGGACCGCCGCACTCGGCGCTTACATCCTGGGCAACCGATTAGCCGGAGGCACACATGTCGGACCATGTCGCCGAAGTCAGCTGGAAACGCCAGACTGAGAGTTTCGCCTACGATCAATATAACCGGTCGCATGTCTGGACATTCGACTCAGGCGTCATCGTTCCGGGTTCGGCTGCGCCCGCCTATAAAGGCGAGGCCGATCGCGTCGATCCCGAGGAAGCGTTTGTCGCCGCGCTTTCAAGTTGCCACATGCTGACGTTTCTGGCGATCGCCGCAAAGAAAAAGCTCATCGTTGACGCGTATCATGACAAGGCCGTAGGCCGCATGGACAAGAACGCTGAGGGCAAAATTGCGATTACCAGGGTCGACCTTCACCCCCGCGTCACATTCGCGCCGGGTGTTGAGGTTGACGCAGCAACGATGAGGAATATTCATCACGACGCGCATGAGAACTGTTTCATCGCCAATTCGGTGAAAACGCTGGTCATCGTGCACGCAAAGTAAGGAGCGCTCCGTGTCCATTCGCTATGATGGAAAAGTCGCAATCGTCACCGGGGCCGGCAACGGTCTGGGGCGCAGTCATGCGCTGGCTCTCGCCGCGCGTGGCGCAAAAGTCGTCGTGAACGATCTCGGCGGCGCGCGTGACGGCACGGGGGCTTCACTGTCGGCGGCGGAAGGCGTCGTCAAGGAGATCGTCGAAAAGGGCGGCGAGGCGATCGGAAACGGCGCAAACGTCACGAAAGATGCGGAAGTAGCCGACATGGTTGCGGCCGCAATGAAGAAATGGGGGCGTGTCGACATTCTCGTCAATAATGCCGGCATTCTGCGTGACAAGACGTTCGCGAAGATGGACATGGCGGATTTTCGCCTTGTCATCGACGTGCATCTTGTCGGAACTGCGGTTTGCACCAAGGCCGTCTGGGAGATCATGCGCGAACAGCAATACGGCCGTATCGTATGCACGTCCTCGCCGTCGGGCCTTTACGGCATATTCGGCCAGGCCAATTACGGCGCGGCGAAAGCAGGCATGGTCGGTTTCATGAACGCCCTCCATCTTGAAGGAGGAAAGTACAATATTCGCGTCAACCTCCTGTCTCCATCAGCGCGAACGCGTATGACCGAAGATATCGGAATTCCCGAGAGCCTGCTCGAAATGATGACTCCGGAGGCGATTACGGCGGCGCTCCTCTTCCTTGTGAGCGACGATGCGCCGTCTCGCGCGATCGTGTCTTGCGCTGCGGGCGGATATGCGCGCGCCTATGTCGCCGAGACGGACGGCGTCTATCTTCCGCCCGACGACCAGACGCCGGAGAAAATCGCCGCCAATTGGGAAAAGATCTCGGATGTCGGCTCCGTGCGCTATTATGAGAACAGCGCCGGCCCGAACATGAATTTCATGGCGAAGGCGAAGTCCTTTGCCGACAAAAAGTAACAGAAAGGACCCGCGGCCATGCGTGAAGCTGTCATCGTTTCAACCGCCCGTACGCCGATCGGCAAGGCCTATCGCGGAGCCTTCAATGCGACAACGGCGCCGGCGCTTGGAGCGCATGCGATCAGGAATGCTGCGGAGCGCGCAAAAGTTGATCCTGAAGAGATAGAAGACGTCGTAATGGGTTGTGCAATACAGCAGGGCACGGCTTTCCAGAATGTCGCCCGTCAGAGCGCCCTTCGCGCCGGCTTTCCGATCGGCGTATCCGGAATGTCGCTCGACCGGCAGTGCGCATCAGGCATGATGGCGATCGCAACCGCTGCGAAACAAGTCATTGCCGACCACATGCAGATTGCGATCGGCGGCGGCGTTGAATCAATTTCGACTAACCAGACGAAGGACATGTTCGTCCGCCCCGACAAATGGCTCCTTGAAAACTTGCCGGCGACTTACATGCAAATGATCGAAACCGCGGAAATCGTGGGTGAGCGCTATAAGATCACTCGTGATGCCCAGGACGAGTACGCGCTGCAATCGCAGCAGCGAACCCACGCGGCGCAGATGGCGGGGAAATTCGACGACGAGATCGTGCCGCTTCCATCGGTGATGACGATGACGAACAAGGAGACCGGCGCCGTCACCGAGCACGCCGTGACGATTGAGAGAGACGAAGGCAACCGTCCGGAAACGACTCTGGAAGGACTGAAAGGTCTGCAGCCCGTATTCAAGGGCGGCCAGAAGCTGCAGGTCGGCAAACATGTTACGGCCGGGAACGCGTCGCAATTGTCTGACGGCGCGTCGGCCGCCGTCGTCATGGAGGCGAAGGAAGCGTCCAAGCGCGGGTTGAATCCTTTAGGCGTTTACCGCGGCATGGCCGTCGCCGGCACGCACCCCGATGAAATGGGAATCGGACCCGTCTACGCCGTGCCCAAGCTCCTCCAGAAATTCGGCCTGAAAATGAGCGACATCGGCCTATGGGAGTTAAACGAGGCCTTTGCGGTGCAGGTGCTTTATTGCCGCGACAAACTTGGCATTCCAAACGAGCTCTTGAACGTCAACGGCGGCGCAATCTCGATTGGTCACCCTTACGGCATGTCTGGCGCGCGCATGGTTGGTCATGCGCTTATCGAGGGTAAGCGCCGCGGCGCGAAATATGTCGTCTGCACCATGTGTGTCGGCGGCGGCATGGGTGCGGCGGGCTTATTCGAAGTCGCGTGAAACTGATGGGTGCGGATTCAGAAGCAATCTATTCGCTCATCCGCGAAGTGCCGAAAGGCGAAGTCGCCAGTTACGGCATGATCGCAAGTCTCATACCCGGCGCCGGTCCGCGCCAGGTGGCGTTCGCGATGAGGAGCGCGCCAGGGGACCTGCCGTGGTTCCGGATCGTCACCTCTTCCGGCGCGACGGCGGATCACAGCGGCGCCGACGAGCAACGCCGTCGGCTCAGGAAAGAAGGCGTCGCATTCAGAAGCAACGGCGCAGTGGACTGGTCGGCGCATCGCTGGAAGGGGCCGTCGCAGCGCTGGATCGATAATTGCGGTCGCGATATTCATGAAGTCATGGAGATTGTCGCTGGCTGGGGCGGATAGCATCGCCGTCGCTTCCGCCGACTCTCGGGAAGCGGGGTCGTCAAGGCCGCCCCTGGTCTGCGCGATCAAGAGTGGAGAAGCGATCGAGGAACAATAAGCAGTGAATATCGTTTTTGTTCTTTTTCCGAATGTCACGCAACTCGATTTCACCGGCCCCTTACAGGTCCTCTCCCGCCTGCCTGACGCAACGGTTCACATTGCAGCCCGAAGCCTGTCGCCGGTCGCAACCGACGCCGTGCTGACGCTGAACCCGACGACGACTTTCAGCGCTTGCCCGTCCGCAGACCTCCTGGTCGTTCCCGGCGGCTTTGGCGTCGACGAGGCGGTGAACGATCCGGAATTAATAGCGTTCGTCAGACGCGAAGGCGCAAGTTCAAAATATGCGGCAAGCGTGTGCACCGGCGCGTTCATTCTCGGCGCCGCCGGTCTCTTGCGCGGAATCAAAGCGACCACGCACTGGGCTTATCATGACGAACTTCCCAGAGTCGGCGCCGTTCCAACGTCGGCGCGCGTCGTTCGGGACGGCCGCATCTTCACGGGCGGCGGGGTCACTGCCGGAATCGACTTCGCCCTGACGCTTGCGGCGGAGATCGCCGGCGTGGAAACCGCCAGCGCCATTCAGCTGGGCCTTGAATACGATCCACACCCGCCTTTCGACAGCGGCGCGCCGGAAAAGGCCGCGCCCGAACTCTTGAAGATGATGTCAGACCGTTATGCGCCGCGCCTTGAAGCGTTTCGCGCCGCGTTGTCGAAAGCAATCTCTCAGCCTTAATTTCCATTAATCATTGCGGCGGGCCGCAATTCAGCGCAAAAACGCCTCATTGTCGGCGCCTTCAGGGCGATCGTCGTTCGCGCCTATTGAGGAGACAGTCATGCAAGTGACATTGAATCGAATCATCCTTGTTCTGATCGTCAGCATCGCCGCCGTCGGCGGAGCGGCGCAAGCCGCGTCGAAATCGAAGATCGACCGCCGCGTGAACGAGAAGCTCGAGCTCTTTCGGGAAGAAGTGATGGGCGCTGACGCTTTGCTCGCCAAGGCGAACGGCGTGCTTGTCTTTCCGTCTATCAAAAAGGCCGGAATCGGGGTCGGCGGCGAATACGGCGAAGGCGCGCTGCGCGTCGGCGGCAGGACGGTCGGCTATTATTCGACCGCGGCCGCCTCGATCGGGTTCCAGCTGGGCGCGCAGGCGCGCACGCAAATCATCGTCTTCCTCGAACCGAAGGCGCTGGAGAAGTTTCGCGCCAGCGACGGCTGGGAGATCGGAGTCGATGCGTCGGTCGCGGTGGTGACGATCGGCGCCGGCGGCGCCGTCGATTCAACGACGATCGACAAACCGATCGTCGCATTCATCTTCGACAACAAGGGGTTGATGTATAATCTCTCGCTCGAAGGCTCGAAGATCAGCCGCATACACAGGGACTAAACGGCAATTTTGTCTATGGCGGCGAGATGCGCGTTCTTACGCCCGTCGTTCAGGAACGATCCCGCAAAGCTGTTTTTGATCAGTGTACGGATGTTATCCGCATCAAGGTCGAGCGCATCGATGACGGCCGTGAGATTGCTCATGACATATCCGCCGAAATAGGCGGGGTCGTCGGAATTGACCGTCGCCCTCAGTCCTAAATCCAGCATTCGCTTCAATGGATGCTCGCGCATGTCCCTGACGTTTCGAAGCTTCAGGTTCGAAAGCGGGCACACAGTCAACGTCATGCCGGCGGCGCGCAGGCGCTCGACAAGCCCGGCGTCTTCAAGAGCGCGATTTCCATGATCAAGACGATCGATTTTGAGCAGGTCAAGCGAGTCGCGGACATATTCCGGCGGGCCTTCTTCGCCGGCATGCGCGCAGAGCTTCAGGCCGCGTTCCCTCGCCGCCGCGAATACGCGCGCGAATTTTCCCGGCGGGTGTCCGACTTCGGATGAATCGAGACCGACCGCTTCGATCCGGTCGAGCCAGTTTTCAGCCGCCTTGAGGGTCGAAAATGCGTCCTCCTCGGGCAGGTGGCGCAGGAAACACATAATCAGCTTCGAAGTCATCCCGAATTGCGCCATGCTCATCCCGAGCGCCGTGAGAATGCCGCCGATCGCGACATCGAACGGCACGCCGCGCGCCGTGTGCCCTTGCGGGTCGAAGAATATCTCCGCATGGCGGACGTTATCGGCGCGCGCGCGGTTGAGGTAAGCCATCGTGAGGTCGAAGAAATCCTCTTCCGTCCTCAGCACGTTCATTCCCTGATAATAGATGTCGAGAAAATCCTGGAGATTTGAAAAATCGTAGGCGGCGCGAACGTCTTCGACAGACCTGAACGGAATCCGGATCGCATTTCGCTTTGCAAGGGCGAACATCATCTCCGGCTCAAGGCTTCCCTCGATGTGCAGATGAAGCTCCGCCTTGGGAAGCCGTCGCGCAAAGTCGATCAGGGCGCGCTTTGTCATCGGCGGCTCCGCACCAGCCTGACAGCGGCTGCGGCAAGAGCGGCCGCAAGCGCTATCACGGCAACGAACAGCGAACCCAGTCCTGACGCCAGTTTCACTGTTGTCGCCGCCTGTTGAACTAGGACGAGGCTTTCCACGGGATCTGCAAGCCCTGAAGCGAAAACGGCGAGGAGCGCATTCTCGATCGCTTCGCAAATCATGTAGACGAGGGGCGGCGCGAGAAGGAAGCGCAGGATCGATTTCTCAAGCCGCAACGACTTCAGCGCCAGCGCGGCGGCGAGCGAGAAGACGATCATACTGCCGAGCGCATAGGGAAGATCGGCCGCCTGCCAGCACAGGTAATCGGCGGCCGCGTCTGCGCTGTTGAGCGAATCGAGCGTGCGTTGGGGTTCGATCGGAGGAAAGCCCGGCTTCATTTCCGGCAGGACGCCGCCGCCCGCTTCAACGACGCGCGCCCAGACTCCTCCGGCGCGAAACGCCCACCAGCAATAGGCGAGCCAAAGCGCGAGCGAAATCGAGAAGGCGCGCCATCCCGCCGCTTTAAGGAAAATTGCGATCCATCCTCTCACGGCGCGGTTCCTGTCATTCGCGGCAAGGCTGCGCCGACAATCGCCAATACGATAAGAACCATCGCGGCCCCCGCTGCGAATTTCAGCGTTGTCGCCGCCTGCTGCGCAGTGACGAGCGCCGCAATCCCTGGGGACGCGCCGCCCGCGAGCGCCGCGAGGAGCGCATTCTCGACAAGCTCTAGAAGGAAAAAGGCGAAGCACGCGGCGGCAAGCGGGCGCGTCATGCGAAGGGGCGCCTTCAGACGGCGCGCAAAAATCGCACCGGCCGTCGCGGCCGCCACGACGAACAGGACCGCGGCCGGAAGATCAAAGGCCTGCAGCCAGAGATAGTCGAGCCTCGCCGCGTCAGAGTGAAAGACCGGCGCAGCGCCGCCGCCGAGGCCAATTGCGAACTCAGGCAATTGTTCCAGTCCCGCCTTTGCGCGCGTCAGCGGACTGTCGCCGAAGACAAGCCAGGACGCATAAGCGCCAAGAAGCGTAACGGCGGCTGCGAGGCGGCGCCGGTTCGCCGTGACGATCCATTGAATGGCGATGGCGTCCAGCGTCAGAATACGGCCCTCTCCTTCAGGGACAATCCGCGCACCGCGGCGAACTGCGCGGCGGCGCCCGACTTCCTGATGGTGAACCCGGCCTTCTCAAACGCCTGGTATTGCGCGGCCTCAATCGTATCGACCGCGACAAAGGCGGCGTCGACGGCGTCGCGCGTGATCTTGAGAGAAATATAGCCGTGATCTTCGCCGGATATGTAGCGAACGTCCTTGTTGTCTTTTCCGGTCAGCAATGCGTATTCGGCGCCCTTGCCGCCGAGAAACGATCGGCGGTACGGCGACGGCGACGTTACGGAATGAACGCCGAGTTCGACGCCCACATGTTTTCCGTCTTTTGCGACCAGATCGTTCGCCCACCACGTATGCGTGTCGCCGGTGACGACGACGATACCGTCTGCGCCGGATGACCTTGCCGCGTCGTAGAGCTTCTCCCGACAGGCTGGATAGCCGTCCCATGCGTCGAGATTGGTCGGAAGTCCGAGCGTCGAAAATTTCACGAACGCGCGGGCTTGGTCCCACTGCGCTTCGAGTTCGGCGATGTTTTCCTCGGTAAGATGCGGCTCAAGGTCGGGAGCTGTCACTTTCGCCATGATCACCTGGTTCGCGATGAGGCGCCACGGCTGTCCCGACGTGACAGAATTCTTCAGCGACGTCCGAACGAAATCGAGCTGCGCCTCGCCCAACATCTCCCGATCGGGCGACCAGAGGACGTTGTCGCGGAAGTCGGCGACGGCGTCCGCCGATGTCAGCGTGGGCACGACCTCGTCATAGGCGAGAGGTCTTGCGCGCGCCATCAGCCGCGTCTCCAGCGCCGTCAGAGTCAAAAGGTCGCCGAACGAAAACTCGCGGAATATCGCTTCCCGCGGCTTTCCCGCTTCCGGCTCGCGAATCGGCATCCACTCATAATAGGCCTGCATCGCGGCGCGCTTGCGCGCCTGCCAGTCGCCCTCCGACGCCGGATCGTGGTTCTCCGCACCGCCCGCCCATGCGTCGTTTGCGGTTTCATGATCGTCCCAGATCACTATGAAAGGATGCGCGGCATGCGCGGCTTTAAGGCTTGGATCCGCCTTGTACTGAGCATGGCGCGCGCGATAGTCGGCGAGCGTCGTCAATTCGTGCGGCGGCTGATGCGGGCGATTGAGCCGCTCGCCGTCCGCCGCGCCGTATTCGTTCGGCGTCCCGCCATATTCGTAGATATAGTCGCCGAGATGGATGACCGCGTCGAGGTCGTCGCGGCGGGCGATAAGGTCATATACGTTGAAAAACCCGAACGGATAATTCGAACACGAAAGGACGCCGAAACGCGCTTCGGCGGTAGCGCCCTCCGGCAGCGTCTTCGTCCGGCCAACCGGCGAAAGCGCGTCGCCGACGCGGAACCGGTAAAAATAGCTCGAGCCGGGCTTCAGTCCGCCGGCGATCGTCTTCACCGTGAAATCGGATTCAATTCTCGCCGTCGCCGCGCCTTCCGCGGCGATATCTGCGAATTCAGCGTCGGAGGCGACCTGCCACAGCACCGGCGCCGCATCGACGCCCGACAGGGTGATGCGCGTCCACAGGACGACGCTGTCGCGCGCCGGATCGCCGCTGGCGACGCCGTGCGCGAAGAGCGCATTGGCGTCGTCGGACGCCGCGACATAGGACGACCTCGGCGATTGCTTCGCGCACGCGGCCGCTGCGCCTGCGATTGCGGCGCCCAGGGCGGCGCGGCGCGATATCTTCGACATGGTTCTCCTTTCGTCTCGTTTTTGCTTCGTCTCGGCGCAGACCGCCGTCGGCTGCCGGGTTTTATCTGCCCCAAACTGGGCTAGGTTGGCGACAGTTTCATGCAATCCGGGATGAAAATCGACATGAGAATGAGAAGTGAGGCGGCGGCGCTCGCCGTCATTTTCGCAGCGGCCGGCTGCAGCGGCGGCGGCGAAAAAGCGGCGGACGGCGCGACGGGCGGCAAGGATGAGAAACCGGCGGCGTCCGCGCCCAGTCGCTGGGCGGCGGACCCCTATCCGTCGACCTATTCGCCCTATCCGTCGACAGCGACCGTGATTCGCGGCGCGACCATTCTCACCGGCGCCGGCGAGCGCATCGACAACGGCGTCGTCATCATGGAGAACGGCGAGATTTCCGCCGTCGGCGCGGCCGATCTTGCGGCGCCTGAAGGCGCCGCCGTCATTGACGGCAAGGGAAAATGGGTGACGCCGGGAATCATCGACATTCACTCGCATCTCGGCGACTACCCCTCGCCGTCGACGGATTCGACATCCGACGGCAACGAAGCGACGTCGCCGAACACGTCGCAGGTCTGGGCCGAGCATTCCATCTGGCCGCAGGATGCAGGCTTCACGCGCGCGCTCGCCGGCGGCGTCACGGCGCTGCAGGTGCTTCCCGGCTCCGCCAATCTCTTTGGCGGGCGCTCCGCGATATTGAAGAACGTTCCATCGCGGACGGTGCAGGGAATGAAGTTTCCGGGCGCGCCATACGGCCTGAAGATGGCGTGCGGCGAAAATCCGAAGCGGGTCTATGGCGACGAGGGCGGCCCCTCGACGCGAATGGCGAATTTCGCGGGCTATCGCGCCGCCTGGATAGAAGCGGCCGATTACAAGAAGAAATGGGAGAAATACTGGGACGAGAAGGACGCGTTCGACAAGAAGAGCGGCGACGGGAAGAAAGCGGCGAAGGCGGACGCCGCAGCGGACGAGCCGGAAGCGCCGACGCGCGACTTGAAACTCGAAACGCTGGCGATGGCGCTGAACGGCGACATCACCGTCAACATGCATTGCTACCGCGCCGACGAGATGGCGCAGGTCATCGATATGGCGAAGGAGTTCGGTTACAAGGTGGCGACGTTCCACCATGCGGTCGAGGCGTTCAAGGTCGCCGATCTTCTGGCGCAGAACGGCATTTGCGCGGCGGTCTGGGCGGATTGGTGGGGCTTCAAGCTTGAAGCCTATGACTCGGTGCGCGAGAACGCCGCGCTCGTCGATACGGTGAAGCTCGGCGATGAGACCCTCAACGGGTGCGCCATTATCCACTCCGACGATGAGATCGGCATCCAGCGGCTCAATCAGGAAGCCGGCAAGGCGATGGCCGACGGCAACCGGATGGGGCTCAAGATCACGCCCGAACATGCGATCAAATGGCTGACCCTTAATCCGGCGAATGCGATGCGGATCGGCGACAGGACGGGGTCGCTCGAACCCGGCAAAATGGCGGATGTCGTGATCTGGAGCGCCAATCCGTTCTCTGTTTACGCGAAAGCGGAAAAAGTCTTCATCGACGGCGCGCTGCTTTACGACGCCGATGATCCGGCGCGATCGCCGCGAGTCGATTTTGAAATCGGTCAGCACGGCCAGGGCTTCACCGGCGGATCGGGACAATGAAAATGAGGAAGACGGGAATGAGACTTCTAGCATCATCGCTCGCCGTTGTTGCGGCCGCGGTCACGGCGGCGTCCGCTCAGACGATCGCGATCCAGAATGCGCGCGTTTACACTATGGCCGGCGCCGGCGCCGGCGGAATAGAGAACGGCGACATCATCATCAGGGATGGCGCGATTGTCGGCGTCGGCCAGGATCTCGCCGTTCCGGAGGGCGCGACGGTCATCAATGCGCAAGGGCGCATTGTGACGCCGGGCGTTTTCGCTCCCTGGTCGCAGATCGGTCTTGTGGAGATCGATCTTGACGATGAAGCCAACGATTCCGCGACGGAGGACGATTTCAACGTGTCTGCGGGACTCGACGCCGTCGATGCGTTCAATCCCGGCTCGACATTGATCGCGGTGAACCGGGCCGGCGGCGTGACAAGGGCGGTTTCGGCGCCCGAGCCCGGCGCCAGAATGTTCGGCGGCAGGGGCGCCGTCGTCGATCTCTCCGGTCGTCCCGATTCGGTGACGCGCAGCGACGCGTTGCAGTCCGTCGCGATGGGCGCGGCGGGCGTCGGCTATAATGGCGGCACCCGGCTTGGCAATTGGGCCATGCTGCGCGACGCGCTCGACGAGGCGCGCGCCTTCGCCGCTAGTCCAGCGAGTTATATGTTGCGCCCGCGCGACGGCGGCCTCTCGATCGCCGATCTCAAGGCGCTGGGGCCCGTCGCGCAGGGGCGTCAGCCGCTCGTCGTCGCCGTGGACAGCGCGACGGATATCCGTGCTCTGATCAAACTCAAGGAACAGTACGGCGTCAACGCCGTCATTCTCGGCGGGACTGAGGCGCATCTTGTCGCCCGAGAAATCGCGGCGGCCCGAATTCCGGTCATCCTTAATCCGACGATGAACCTCCCAGCGCAATTTGAGGATCTTGGGGCGAGCCTCTTGAACGCCGCCGCGCTCAATGAGGCGGGCGTGCTTATTTCCTTCTTCGGGCAGGCGGGGGGATCGCATAATCTCCGCCTCCTGCCTCAGCTCGGCGGCAACGCGGTTGCAAACGGCCTTCCCTATGACGCCGCGCTGAGAGCGCTGACGATCAATCCGGCCGTCATCTACGGGGTCGCCGACCGCCTCGGCTCGCTTGAAGTCGGCAAGGCGGCGGACGTCGTCATATGGGACGGCGACCCGCTCGAAACGGCGACGCGGCCTGTAGCGGTGTTGATCGAGGGGCGCGTAACCTCGCTCAAGAACCGTCAGACGATGCTGCGCGACCGCTACAGGGATCTTTCGCGCGGAGACCTTCCGATCGCCTATCGCGGCGCGAACTGACGGAACCGGCGAGGACGCGCGCCGCGCTTGGCAAGCGTCCCGCCGCCTTCTAAACCGGCGCGCATGAAGCGTCTCAGGATCGCCGTCTGCCAGATCGCGCCAGTCGTCGGCGACATAGCCGGAAACAGGGCGAAAATCCTCTCCGCTCGCGCCGAGGCCGCACGGGCGGGCGCCGACCTCGCCGTCTTCTGCGAGCTGGTCGTCTGCGGCTATCCGCCGGAAGACCTCGTTCAAAAGCCCGCCTTCCAGCGCGCCTGCATGTCTGCGGTCGAAGAGCTGGCGGCGGCGACGGCGGACGGCGGCCCGGCGATGATCGTCGGAACGCCATGGAAAGAGGGCGCGGCGCTCTACAATGCGGCTGTCCTTCTCGACGGCGGCGTCATCGCCGCGATACGCTACAAGGTGCGCCTGCCCAATTACGGCGTCTTTGACGAGCCGCGGCGCTTCACGCCGGGGCCGGAATTTCCTCAGCCAACGGATTTTCGCGGCGCCAGACTCGGTCTGATGATCTGCGAGGACATGTGGCTGCCGGGCGCAGGCGAGGCGCTCGCCGACGCCGGCGCCGATTTCTTCGTTGTGCCGCACGGATCGCCCTTTCGCGTAACCTCCCTTGACGAGCGCGAGGCGGCCGCGGCGGCGCGCGTCAAGGCGACCGGCAAACCGCTGATGTTCGTCAACCAGCTCGCCGGCCAGGACGAAGTCGTTTTCGAGGGAGCGGCTTTCATCATGGACCGCGCCGGCGAGATCGCTCACCGCGCGCCGCAATTTGAACCGGGTGTTTTCATCTCCGACTGGGAAGAGCGCGGCAACGGCTGGGAATGCGTCGCCGGTCCGAATGCGGAATGGGTGAGGGGCGAGGAGATGATCTACCGCGCCGTCGTTCTCGGCGTTCGCGACTACATTGAGAAGAACCGCTTTCCCGGCGTCGTCATCGGTCTGTCGGGCGGCGTCGATTCGGCGCTCACTGCGGCGATCGCGGTCGATGCGCTGGGGCCTGATCGCGTTCGCTGCGTCATGATGCCGTCTCGCTATACCGCGCAGCAATCGCTCGACGACGCCGCAGACTGCGCAAAGCGGCTTGGCGTTTCTTATGAGTCGATCCCGATAGAGCCCGCCGTCGACGCCTTCGGCGCGATGCTGGCGTCCGTTTTCGCCGGCAGGGCCGCTGATGTCACGGAAGAAAACATCCAGTCGCGGATCCGCGGCGTCATCCTGATGGCTCTCTCGAACAAATTCGGTCCGATGGTCCTGACCACGGGCAACAAATCCGAAATGTCGGTCGGCTATGCGACGCTCTATGGCGACATGAACGGCGGCTATAATCCGCTGAAGGACATCTACAAGACGGATGTCTATCGCCTTTGCCGCTGGCGCAACGCGCATCGCGCGCACGATCTCAAAGGACCGGGAGGGGAAGTCATTCCGGAGCGGATCATCACGAAAGCGCCCTCCGCCGAATTGCGCGCGAATCAGACCGATCAGGATTCGCTTCCGCCCTATGACGTCCTCGACGCCATTCTCGAACGTCTTGTCGAGCGTGAAATGGCCGTAAGGGACATTGTCGCCGAAGGGTATGACGAAGCGACGGTGAAGCGCGTGGAGCATCTTCTTTACGTCGCCGAATACAAGCGGCGTCAGGCGCCGCCAGGCCCCAAGGTGACGAAAGTCAATTTCGGCCGCGACCGGCGCTATCCGATCACCAATGGCTGGCGCGACCGCTGAAATCGCGCTGCCTGCAATCGACTCCATCATGCGCCTCCTTTCGCGGCCGCTTCTGCTTCAACGAACAAAAAGCATAAGGCCTCTGCGACGGAGGGGGATAAGTAGGGGGATAACTTTGCATGCGGCGGCCAAGTCCTTGTCTCCGCTTGGAAAACACCGCTCGCTTTTTCAGCGCTTCAGAAATTGCAATTAAACGGCAGGTTGAATTCCCGCCGCTGGCGGAAATTCGCTCAGATCGTCGAGCGAACAGGTTAATCCGCTTGACCCTGCTGCGCCGTGTCGAGGCTTTCGCTGTCGGCGCCGTTCGCGATCTTGTATTGGGCCTCGACGATCGGGGTCTTGAACCATCCGTCAAAGAAGACCGCAAGCAGCGCGTCGCCCTTTGTGAAACGCGGTTCGATCCCTGACCAGTCAAGCGCCGCGCGCACTTCGTCGAGCGTTTTCCCCTCCGCGGCGAGGCGGTCGACATTGTCGGCGACGAATTTGAGCGCATCGATCAACAGATCGAAATAGGCGGTATCCGTCATGATCTCGCCATGCCCGGGCAGGATATAATCGGCCGGCAACGATTTCAGCTGTTCGAGAACGCGGGTCCAGCTTCTCGGGTGGCTGTAGAAACCGTAAGGGGTCGGCCGCACCACCACGTCGCCGGTTGCGAGGATCTTCTCTTTCGGCAGATAAGCGATGATGTCGCCGTTTGTGTTTCCGGGCCCCATATGGCGCAGTTCGACCTTGCGTTTGCCGAGATCGATCGTCACCGCGTCGGTGAAGGTGCGGGTCGGATCGATCGGCCTCAAGGCGCGCACTTCGGAAGAGACGAGGTCGAAATGTTCGAGGGCGCTCTCGTAATAGGCGCGCATCGCCGGCGTCACCGGATCGCCGTTCGAACGCTTGCCGGTCGCGAGAGCGTTCTGAAGGCGTTTGCGCGCCTCCTCATTCGCGGCCGCGTCCGGCGGCGTGAATGCGTTCAACGGGCTTCTGATCGCACGCGCCGTGAACTCATGAGCGATAATCTCCGCTTGCGGATATTTTTCGAGAATCTTGTGGGCGCCTTGCGAATGGTCGCCGTGCCAATGGCTGATCGCCATATGGGTGACGGGAAGGCCGGTCAGTTCCGCGACCTTGGCGGCGACCCGTTCGCCGACGAGCGGCGTGCCGGCCGGGTCGAAAAGGAAGACGCCCTTTTCGCCGATGACGATGAGGGTCGAGCCCGTCGGCGGCGAAAGATAGGAAACCGGCCGAACGCCAGCCCACACGCCCGGGGCAAGCTCACGCCATTCAAAATCAAGGGGGTCGCGGCTCTTCGCCGAGGCGCTGGAAAGCGCGAACGAAGCGAGCGCGACCGTAAGCCAATTCGCGATCCTCACCAGCATGACGCACCCCTTTTCATGTGACATATGTAAAAGACGTCGGCGGCGGCGGCGTCCGCAATCCAGTTGCGACCGGGCGACGGTTCCGCGCGCCGGGGCGTTGGGGGCGCCGGCGTTTGACCTCGGGCGGGGCCTGTCGTAGCTAGCCGCCTCTCGTCCCAGGGCCTTGAAATTCATGACTGTCATAGTCCGCTTTGCGCCGTCTCCGACCGGCAAGATCCATGTCGGCAATGTGCGCGCTGCGCTGTGGAACTGGCTTTTCGCCCGTTCGCGCGGCGGCAAGTTCATCCTGCGCATCGACGACACGGACCAGGAGCGGTCGACGAAAGAGAACGAAGACCGCATTCGGGCGGATTTGACCTGGCTCGGCCTCAAATGGGATGAGACCTTCAACCAGTCGGCGCGCTTCGCCGATTACGACACGGTGTCGGATGCGCTGCGCGCCAAGGGGCTGCTTTATCCCTGTTACGAGACGGCGGAAGAACTTGAGCGCAAGCGCCGCCTGCAAAGAACGCGCGGCCTGCCGCCGGTTTATGATCGCGCCGCACTGACGCTTACTGACGCGCAAATCAAAGCCTATGAGGCCGAAGGGCGCCGCCCGCACTGGCGTTTCAAGCTGTCGCAGCAGCCGGTGAAGTGGAACGACCTCATTCGCGGCGAAACGACTGTCGACACGGCGAGCGTTTCAGACCCCGTGCTCATCCGCGAAGACGGCATGTATCTCTACACGCTGCCCTCGTGCATCGACGATATCGATTGCGCCGTCACCCATGTCATTCGCGGCGAGGATCATGTGACGAACGCCGGCGTCCAGGTCGAGATCATGCAGGCTGTCATCGATGTGCGCGGCAAAGGGAAACTTCCTGATTTCGCGCATCACTCGCTGTTGATCGGCGCCGACGGGCAGGGGCTTTCCAAGCGTCTCGGCTCGCTGTCGATCGAACAGATGCGCGAGGACGGGCTTGAACCGGCCGCCATTACGAGCCTTCTCGCCAAGCTCGGCACGTCTGAACCGGTGCTGCCGCAGCCCGACATCATGGCGCTTGCGCGTTCATTCGATTTTGAGAAGGTCGGCCGCGCGCCGGCGCGTTTCGACGAAAACGAGCTCCTGCAGCTCAACGCGAAAATACTGCATGACCAGCCGTATTCGACGCTCGCTCCGCGCCTTTCGGCGCTCGGCGTCTCGGGCGCCCTGTGGGACGCGGTAAAAGGCAACGTCGTGCGCCTCGCCGACGCCGCCGACTGGAAACGCGTTGTCGAAGGCCCGATCGACCCCGTCATCGAGAACGCGGACTTCTGCGCCAGGGCCGCAACGCTCGTTCCCGACGATCCGCTGACGGATCAAAGCTGGGACGCTTTCGTCAATGAAGTGAAATCGGCGACCGGCGCGAAAGGAAGGGCGCTGTTCCACCCGCTGCGCCTCGCCCTGACGGGCCGCGAGAAGGGGCCGGAAATGGCGGCGCTCTTCCCGCTGATCGGCGCCGCAAAAGCGCGCGCGCGGCTGCAGGGCGAGCGGGCCTAGCGCCCTATAGGGTTCTGTGCGTCCACGCCGATTTAATCAACTCACTCAGAAGCTCCCGCCGCTTCTTGATGTCGTCGCCTGATAGCCTCAGCCGATATTGGCTCCATCGATTATCATAATCGAGCGTGGCAAATCCTGCACTTTCGATTTTTGCAGTCAGGTCATCCGATTGCGGCAGTTTAAGGTGCAGATTTAAGTATGATTTCTTCGGCCTGAAGGTGACAAAATTGAATGGCTGACCATCGCGAGAA
>CALKYG010000219.1 GCA_938003575.1 uncultured Alphaproteobacteria bacterium | reverse complement strand
CTCCGACGACCATGTCGGCGTTCTCGCAGAGTTTTAACATGTCCGGAATCTTTTCAGCGGGATAGGTGCCGTCGGCATCGATAATCGCCACAAACTTGGAATCCGAATTGGCGATGCCCGTCTTTAACGCAAAGCCGTAGCCGCGATTCTCCTCCAGCCGGATAACCGTGACGCCGGCCGCCTCGGCCGCATCGCCGGTGCCATCTTTTGAGCCGTCGTCCACAACAACAATCTCGCCATCGACTCCCGCCTTCGCCAACATGTCCTTGAGGGCGGACATTGTCTGGCCAATGGCCTTTGCCTCATTATAGGCCGGCACGACGATGGTTAATTCGCGCTTCATTGAAAAAGTCCCGGGAATTCCAGTCACTTCGTGTTCTAAGGGCTTGTTCATCCGGTTTTCTCACAAGGTCAATCGCGCCCCCTGCAAGCAAGCAGCAAGCCAGTTTTCGATGAATTCCCTAATTCCAAAAGGTTAACACGGAACGCCCAGAAGGCGATTTCATCTCTATATTTCATCCTCCAGTTGCCGCTTGAGCCATCGAATCGGATCCCGGAGAGAGGCGAAGGCAGGTTAACGTCCGACACAGTCGAAAGTGCGCGCTCACTCACTTTTTGCTTCCTTCGCCGGCGTCAGTGCCAGTCTTTTTTCAGCTGCGGCGCAGTGATGAAGAAGAGCCCGGCCGCCAGAACATAAAAGCCGGTTCCGGAAAGCAGCGCATAGCGAAGAGCTTCGTCGCCGTAGCGCGCCGTCATGACGTCGGAAAGCCCGCCTATGACGAGATTGCCGAGCCCGATGCCAATCAGATTGTTGATGAAGAGAAATACAGCCGACGCGGTGGTGCGCATATTCGGCGCGACGAGGTGCTGAAACGCCGAGATGACGGGGCCAAGCCAAACGAGGCTCAGCGCCGTTGGCGCAAGGAAAAGGAGGAATGCAGCCGTCAGCGATTTCGACAAAATCCCGAAAACAAAAAACGGAATTGTGAGTACAAAAGCGCAAGCGGGCACAAACGCATAAGCTGCTTTTCTCGACGGTCCATAGCGATCGGCGAGAACGCCCCCAAGCCAGATCCCGGCGACGCCGCCAAGAAGCAGAACCGCGCCGTAAAAATAGGAAGCGAACAGGACCGGCCCGGGATTGGGCGGCAAAAGAGCGCCCGGCAGCCACGAAAAGAAAGACGGAAACTTGTCGCCATAACTGCGGACCAGAAACGACGGCAGCCAGAAAATAATGCCGTACGCCATCATCGAAGACGAGGCTGCGCCAAGCGACAGGCCCCAGAAACTCGGTTTTGCTGCGAGAGCCTTCACGACGTCGCCGATGCGGGCGGCCGCCTGCGGCGGCTCCTTATCGTAGGCGCCGCGTACAGGATCCCTGAGAGTCAGGCGAAGTACCGGCGCCAGCATCAGTCCGGCGACGCCGACGATGATGAACGCCGCGCGCCAGTCGAGATAGCTCGTCAGAACGCCGCCAAGAAGGATGCCTGCCGCCGAACCGATAGGGATGCCGAAAGAGTAAATAGACAGGGCGCGCGACCGTTTCTCCGATGGAAAATAATCGGCGATCAGCGAATAGGCTGGCGCGACGCCGCCCGCTTCGCCGACGCCGACGCCCAGGCGCGAAAGAAAGAGCTGCGTAAAATTCTGCGCCAGACCGCAAAGCGCCGTCATCGCGCTCCACAGCGCCAGTGCGATTGTCATGATCCATACGCGGCTCCTGCGGTCGGCGAGCATTGCGATCGGTACGCCGAGAAGGGTGTAAAAGAGAGCAAAGGCTAATCCGCCCATCAAGCTCAGCTGCGTGTCGGTCAACGCAAGCTCTTCCTTGATCGGCACCGCGAGTATGCCGACAATCTGGCGGTCGATGAAATTGAATGTGTAAACGACGACCAGAATGAACAACGCCCAGGCGCGATATACCGGTGTCGTCTCGGCAGGGGTCAGCTCGGCGACCTTCAACGTGTCGCATCCACAGCCGAGAGAAACGCGCGCACGTCTGAAATCGTCTTTTCCGGCTCCTCCTCATGCGCCACATGGCCGACGCCGTCGTAAACGATCAACCGGGCGTTCGGCAACGCCGCCTCCATCCGTCGTCCATTTTCAACCGGAATCACAGCATCTTCCGCACCCCAGAGGATCAGCGTCGGCGCCGTGATCGTTTGCAGCAAGGCGTCGGGATCAGGCAGCGTGAATTCCTCGATGGACTGAATGAAGGCGTCGCCGTTTCCGGGTTGACGCATCATGTCGCCGACAAGTTTTTCTTTCGCGGGCGTCACCTTGCCGTCGTCGCCGTAAATATTCTTCAGCGTCATGGCGACGCCGGCTTCAGGCGCGGTTTTCAGGAACAGGGCGACCGGCGCCGGCGGCGACAGCGGCGTCCCGCCGACTCCGTTCACGGGATACGCGCCAGGAGAGACGAGAATCAGCGCCTCAACGCGTTCGGGATTGGCGGCGGCGAACCGCCAGGCCGCGAGTCCTCCTAGCGAGTTCCCGCCGATGATCGCCCTTTCGATCCCGAGGGCGTCCAAAACGTCGCCGACAAAGGCGGCGCGTTCGTCAGGGGAATAACGGCGTTGCGGATCGGGGCCTGATAACCCGTGGCCGAGAAGGTCAAAGCGAATGACGCGGTGATCAGTCTTAAGCGATGCCGCCCACGCGTCCCAGGTTTCAAGGCTGTAGATAAACCCGTGCATCAAGATAACCGGCGGCGCGGTCTCCGGCCCTTCGATCCGCACCCGAACATTCGCGCCTGCAATCTCGATCATGCGATCGTCAGCGGTCATATAACCGGCGGCCGGAGGCGGCGGAGCAAGGCTCGTTCGCCAGTAAAGATAACCCGCTGCCGCAACCGTAAACGTGACGATCAATAACGCCAGATTCTTCAGCATAGCGCCTTCCCGTTGCTTGTATGCTGATGGGAACCGGCGCGGACGGCGCCGTCAAGCAAGCCGCCCGCGCCAGCAGGGAGGGACTGTATGCCTTAAAATGCGACCTTGACTGTGCCGAACACCTGCCGCGGATTGCCGTAAAATGCTGTGAGGACACCCGACCCGCCCAGCGGCGAATTGCCGAATTCCGGAAGCGCTGTCACAAAGTCATATCCCGCGACGATAAATCGCTTGTCCGTGAGGTTTGTGCCGTGCACGCCCATGGAGAGCCGGCCGCTGTCTGTCGTCCATGTAAAACCGGCATTCAGCAGCGCATAGGCCGGCTGGTCTATCGGCGTTCTGAAGTTGAACTGATTGGTGTCGCTCCTGAATGAGAACGACGTATAGAGATTAAGACCGCCATCGCGCCCCATCAGCGACAAGGGACGATCGTAGTTCAATTGGGCGAACGCCGTGATCTCCGGCGTATTTTGGAAGACGGCGACGTCTTTCAAATCCGGCGGCGGCGTGCCGCGGCCGAAATATTCGTCGAATTCAGCGCTGATATAGCCGAGCGCGAACTGTAGGCGGAGCGCGTCGCCAGCCGAAAGCCAATCCTCGGCGAAGCGAACGCTGCCTTCCCACTCAATGCCCCAAAGCGTCGCAGACGCCGCGTTGGTCGTGACGCCGGCGAAGGTGTCAGCTACGCCGTCGCCATTGGTGTCGACCCCGAAGGATCCCGGAATCTGAACGTCCTTGTAGTCGCTATAGAAGACAGCGAAATTCGACGTCGCAACCCCGCCGCCGAGCGTACTCTTCAAGCCGAATTCATAAGTCTCGATCTCTTCCGGCTGGAACAGGCAGAACGCACGTTGATCATCGGGGTCGAGCGCGCCAGGCACCAAATCGCCGTCAATATCGGGAGCGGTGGTCGCGACGCAGCGCGGGTCGAACGAGCCGCCCTTGAACCCCTTTGCATAAGACACATAAGTCGTATGGTCGTCATTGATCTTATAGCTGATCGACGCACGCGGACTGAAATCGTCGAACTTTGCTTCGGCGTTCAGGTCAGTCTGAATCGCAAACGGCGGACGGAGCGGACCGCCAAAGGTCGGCGAAAACCCGCCCAGGAACACCTGCCTGCGCAGATAGATCGAGCGCTCGTCTTCCGTGTATCGACCGCCGACCGAAACCGAAAGCCGGTCGGTCACGTCGAACGTGAAGTCTCCGAAAATCGACCAAGTGCGCGTGTCGACGTCTGCCGATGTGAACACATTCAGCGCGCCGCCGGAAAGCAACACGTCGAACGACGTCAGCGCGTTCGCCGACAAATAGTAAAAGCCGACAAGGCCGTGCAAACGGTCGCCGTCGTATATCGCCTGAAATTCTTCGCTGAACTGGTGATCTTCATATAGTCCCGGCACGTCGAGGTCGACTTCCGGCAAGGAATCAAAATCGATCGGCCCAATCGATTCGCCGTCGCGATACGAAACGATGTTCTTGAATGTGAGCGCGTCGCTCGCCTCGAACTCTACGACATTCGATATGCCCCGAGAGCGCACATTCTGTTCCGGCGTATTGAGCCCTGCACGCGTATCAAAAACATTGTCGAGCACGGGATAGCTTGTGTTCGGCGGAACCGGCAGCGTGTAGGGAAGCAACCGGTGCCCTTGTTTCGGGTCAGAACTGTCATCGGTCCAATCTCCGGCAAACCGCACAGACAGCCTGTCGCTCGGCTCCCATTCGATTGAGGCCCGCGCTGCAAGCACATCCTTGTTGTAGTTTTCAAGGCCAGGAATGATGAGGTTGTCGCCAAAGCCGTTGCGCGTCAGATAAGCGACGCCGCCGCCGATCCTGAGATCGCCGATCGCTGAGTCGACCAGCACTGGAAGACTGAAAGAACCGACAGCGTCAAACTGTCCATAGGTTCCGCCCGTCAGGCGCAGGGTCGCCGACGGATCATCCGTCAGGCGCTTCGTAACATATTTAACGGCGCCGCCGATGGTGTTGCGGCCGTATAGCGTGCCCTGCGGGCCGCGCAACACTTCAATGCGCTCGACATCGTAGATATCGAGAAGCGCTGCCTGCGGACGGTTGAGGTAAACGTCGTCGATATATAACCCGACGCCAGCTTCAAAGCCTGCAACCGGGTCCTGCTGGCCAACGCCGCGAATGAAAGCCGAAAGAGTCGAGTTCGATCCGCGCGTAGCCTCCAGCGTCACATTGGGGGTGATGTCGCCGATGTCAGTGAGATCGACCGCGCCCGATCGTTCAAGCGTGTCGCCGTCGAAGGCGGAAACGGCGACCGGCACGTCCTGAAGCGATTCGTTCCGCCGGCGGGCGGATACGATAATCTCATCGGTCGCGGCGCTCGTCTCCCCGGATTGTGCGAAGGACGGCGATGGGATCGCCGTCAACGCGATAACGGACGCGAAACCAAGCGCGTGCGCCCGGCCAGCTCGAAACCTGCATGTCCTAAACATCGTGAAATCCCTCCCGTGAGATGAGCGGCCTTCCGCTTTTTTCTCGAGAGAGAATATGCAGCCGCCTGCCTTCGGCCCATGACGGGAGCGATCGGATCCGGTGGTCTTTTTCGCTCAATCGGACTTTCTTGTCGCCGAGGTCGCATATGTTTTCGGCGTGACGCCGTTCCATGCCTTGAACGCGCGATTGAAGGCTCGAAAGTCAGAAAAGCCCAGTTTTTCAGCAACTTCCGCAACGGAGTTCTGACGCCGAAGGAGGCGCTTTGCAGATTCGTTGAGTTCTTCGCGCCGCAAATCGCGAAAGCTCGCGCCCTCGGACTCGAGGCGCCGACGCAAAGTCGCAACAGAGATACCGGAGAGTGCGGCGATGCGTGTCTGATCGATAACGCCCCGGGCGATCGCCTGGCGCACGAAATCAGACATTTCCCCTCCGCGCCCGCCGGCCCGCAATGTCGCCGAAGCGGATACGATCTCCGCATAGACATACGCGGCGTTCAACGTCGCCGGCCTTGGCGGCGCGATCGGCGCAGCGGCGACTTCATAGTCATATTCGAGCGAATAAACCGGCGCGCCGAAGCGGACTGGCGCTCGCCAGAAATCGAGATGAATAGCAGATGACGTTCTCTTGTCCCGTGTCACACTGACGCGCCGGAGCCCCGCCAACGCGTGCGGACGGGACACGACCGCGATCATGCAGTGAAGAAAAATCTGCACGCACTCGAGCGAGAAGCGCAGGAATTCCTGATTGTCGGTCATGGTGTATGGAAAGCGCCGGTCGTCGATGACGAACGTGACGACGTCGCCGCGACGTCGGACAGAGTTGAACTCGCCGCCGTGAAGCAGATTGTAGGACTGTGCGAGGATCTTCATCATTTCGAGCAATGATGTGACGCCGGCAAGGCGCGCCATCACGAAATCTGTAGTGCCGGGCAAAAGGCGCCGTGGTGAAAAATGCAACGTTTCGTCGCCAAGCAGCGCTGAAACCTGATTCTGCAATCGAAAATAATCGCCGAGAGCGACAACCTTGTCGCCGTCGAATGCGTCAGCCGGCAATTCAAGCGAGTTCAGCAGGAGATCCACGTCGAGACCCTCCGCGCGGGCGACGGCGAGCAGCGGGCGGACCTGCGCCGCTTGCGCGAATACAGGCTGCGCACCCGACGCAGGAAGCCGGGCTTCGTCGCTTGAATTCCTCGCCGTCATAGGTCGAACCCGATCTGCCGCACGGTCGCGGCGCGCCCTCACGCTCGCGAAGATCGGCGGGAGCCGCAAGTCCTGTACGCAACGAAAGCCAGTCGCAACGTCGCCAGAATCTGCATCCGCGCTGGTTTCCGGGCATGTTGGGTGCGGGGGCTGGATTTGAACCAACGACCTTCAGGTTATGAGCCTGACGAGCTACCGGGCTGCTCCACCCCGCGCCAACGACTGCACTTCCGGCGGGACCGCCGCGTTGAACGCTGCAATAACCGGAAGGAAGCGGCGATATAGCGACCGGGGCAGTTGGACGCAAGCCCTTCGACTTGGAACGGAACTGGTATTTTGCCTTTCCTGCCGCGGCCGTTATGGTGCGCCCGGCGCCACCCGCTGAAGGTCTTTTCCCATGCGATTTTCCCTCCTCGCCGCCTCAATAGCATTGGTCGTCTCGTCCTGCGCCAGGTCGCCGGCGGACGCGCCGTCTGAGGAGAAGGCCCGCCCAATCGAGCCGAAAGTCGAGGCGCTGCGGCTCTATGTTCTTGATTGCGGCCATATCGACGTCAAAAATCTCGGCCTGTTCGACCGCGGCGGCGCCTATGACGGCCGCTCGGACAATTTTGTCGACAGCTGCTATCTCGTGCGCCACCCGGCCGGCGACCTATTGTGGGATTCTGGAATTCCTGACGTCATCCACGGCGCGCCGGACAGCACGGTCGATACGCCGGACTTCAAGCTGACGGCGTCGAAGACGCTGCAGGGACAGCTTGAACGCATCGGCGTGCCGCCTGAGTTTGTTGAATTCTTCTCCATATCCCACTCTCATTTCGATCATCTCGGCAACGCGAATCTGTTCAAGAACGCGACCCTTATCGTGAATGAGAAGGAGCGCGATTACATGTTCCGCGCCGAGGCGCGCGCCGACGCCCAGTCGTTCGCCAATTATTCCGATCTCGAAGCCGCCCGGAAAATCACGTTTGCCGACAGTTATGACGTTTTCGGCGACGGCAAGGTGATCATCATATCAATGCCTGGCCACACCCCTGGCCACTCGGTCCTGCTCGTCAATCTGGAGCATTCGGGCCCGATCCTGCTCTCGGGCGACCTCTATCACATGACTGAGTCGCGCGAGAGACGGACGGTCCCGGTCTTTAATACGAACGCCGATGACACGCTTGCGTCAATGGACAAGTTCGAGGAGCTTGCAGCGGCCAGCGGCGCACGCGTCGTCATCCAACACGAGGATGCTGACTTCAACAAACTGCCGCGCGCGCCCGCCTATCTCGACTAACCGCCAAGCGGCTGCGCAATAGCCTTTCGGATATCGCCGCAATTGCGGGAACCAGTCTCCGCCAGGCCGGTCCTTCCGTTGACGCGAAATGATGGCGGCGTCAGTCGATAAACGCGCGGCCTTCGCGGTCTTCGATCTCGACGATCCAAAGATCGGGATCGAAGCGCTTCTCCTTTTCAAGATAGCTGTCGACTTCGGCTTCCGCGGCCGCTTTCTCAAACGGTTCGCGCCAAAGGGGATTTCCGCTGTCGTCACGCGCCTGAACGAACAACCGCGCCAGCCGGTCGCCGAGATAAACCTTGACGACGATCGCGCCGGCATCCGGGTCGCCGCGCCTGACGACCGCGGCGAAGACGCCTTCGCTCTGAGCGCGCCGGACAATCGCCGAGACGCGAATTTCGGATTTGAGGCGTGGCTCTGTCATGCGCCGGTCGATTATGGTCGGCGCGCTGCGCCTATCAAGCCGCATCGACACGCGGTTTGGCGCGCCGATAGGCCTTGATCCGGTCAAGTTGGGTGACGCTTGAAATCGAACCATCGACGGCATCCTGTGAGCGGGCGGCCGCGAGGACCGCGCGAACAGCGCCCTTCGCCGGCGCCGGCGCCGCTGAAATCGGCAACCGCACTTCAGCAGTCAGCCCCTCGCCCGGTGCGGATTCAAGATTGACCCTTCCGCCATGGAGTTCGGCAAGGCTGATTGCGAGCGACAGACCGAGCCCTGCGCCGCCCTGCCCGCGAACGCCGGATCCATGCGCGCTGGTAAACCGCGCGCCAATCGCTTTAAGCGCCTCCGCGCTCATGCCGACGCCGTCGTCTTTCACCGTGAATATGATGTCGTCTTCATCGCGTTTGACCGTCAGCGATACTTCACCGTCGGATGTGAACTTCACCGCATTCGACAACAGATTGAGAAGGATCTGTCGAACCGCGCGCGGATCGAAAAAGCTTTCAGGAAGTCCTGAAGCAATATCGACCTTCAGCTTCAGCCCCCCCTCTTCGGCCATATGACGCATAAGAGCCGCCGCCTCGCGTGCGACAGACGCGGGATCGGCGGCGATGCGATTGAGCGAAAAGCGGTCAGCTTCGATCTTTGAAAGGTCGAGCACCGTATTGACGAGATCGAGAAGGTGGCGCCCGGCCATGCGGATGTGCTCCGCATATTGCGTGTAATTCTCGTGGCCCACGGGCCCGAATGTCTGGCGTTCAATCGTCTCGGCGAATCCGATCACGGCGTTCAGCGGCGTGCGCATTTCATGGCTGAGGTCGGCAAGCATCACTGAGCTCTCGGCGGCCTCGGCGCGCGCCCGGTCGATCTCCTGGAGAAGCCGGCGCTGGTCGCGCCGTTCGGAAGTGCGGTCGATCAGCAGCACGGCGGCTCTCCCGTCCGGCCGCCGCTCCATGACGATCTCGAAATTGCCGACAGCGCCGCCTGGCCTGCGCGCCCTCGCCGAGGTCCTGCAAAACGCCTTGGAGCGGACGGCGCCCTCCACCGCTTCTCGGTCGTCCGTCAT
The DNA here is from genome assembly GCA_938003575.1 of uncultured Alphaproteobacteria bacterium. GTDB lineage: Bacteria > Pseudomonadota > Alphaproteobacteria > Caulobacterales > Parvularculaceae > Amphiplicatus. The sequence goes on along the minus strand of CALKYG010000219.1, from coordinate 3,982 downwards.
GAAAAGCGCCGGCAATCGGTCCGCCCTACCGGCCTCGGCGAACATGCGGCGAGCGGGTTCCGACATTTTCTGAATCCGGCCGTCGGCCGCGATCAGCGCGACGGCGGCGTCGCCGGCCCCGCGAAACGCCGCGCCGCCGCCGAGGAGGTCAATCAGCCGGGAATTCAAGCCCTTCAAGGCGCTGGCGACAGTCATCCGGATCCTTCCGCCGGCGCTTCGGCGAACGCCGAAGGCCTCGGTTAACGATTCCTGACCATTTGGTCGCGACTCCGTTAACAAAAGCTAAAATCCCTTATCCTTTCGGTACCGGTATGGGACATGATTCGGCGCCCGCAATCCTTGTGGATTTTTCAACCGGCCGCTCACCATTAAAATCTCGAATTTGCCTTGAATGCAGTTAGTATCCCGAAAGGCTGATTAAGGGGGACCGGGGTAAATGGTCGCGTGGGTCCCGGGGGCGTCCAGGGGCTTTGGAATTGGGATTGGTCCTTACAAGGGCCGGAATCGGGAGCGGACAATGTTGCGTAAGCTTTCGCCGACGAATCGTCAGGCGGATCCAGTGAAGTTCACCCTGCATGCGACGGCGCCGGCCCGCCGAATCGGCGGTGCGATGGCGTCCGCCGCGTCGATATTGGCTTTTGCGGCGACAAGCGGCGTTTCAGCCGAGTCGCTCGCCCAACCACGCGACACTGCGCTTGAAAGAGCGGCCGCTGAGTATGTCCAATACCGTGAAGACATCGCCGCGATCGAGGCGACCCCCTTCACCAGCGCTGAAACGACACGCGAGGCTCATCGCCGCTTGTCAGCGCACACGGCAGAGGAATTGTCCCGCGGCTGGGTCGCCTATGCAGCGCTGGTCGCAGCCGATACGCCGGCATTCCGCGAGGCCCTCGAGAAAGAGATATCGAGCCGGAAAAAGGTCAATGGATTATCTGGCGCCGACGCCTTTTTCGCCAAGCTTGCGAAAGACCCCGCCTATCCCCGGCAGCTGGCCGGCGCCGATGAAGCGATCTCAAGGGTTCTCGCGATGACAAAGCACGACGCAGCCCGGTTTGCGACCCTCGGCGAAGCGTTCAAGGAGCAGGCCTACGCATTACAGAAAACTTCTTGGGGCAAGGCGAAGATTCCAACTGGCTCCGTTCGGCTTTCCGACGCAGAATCCTTCGCGCGCTCGCGCCCGTCGGCGACGGCGCCGACATTCGCCTCCGTGACCGAAAAGGGCGTCACCTCGCCGAGCCTTGCGAGCGTCAATTCCGCCTGGAATCCCGATTGGGGCAAGGATGTCGGATCGGGGCGGATGACCGAGCCGAACGCACAGGTCATCATGAATCGCGTCCTTCATCTGGCGGCGCGTTACTCGGTGGGCGGCGTCAATGCGAAAACCGTTGACGTTTATGCGAAGAACGACAAATCGAATTCATGTCTTTCCTTTGCGGCGCTGACGCTGAAGCAATGTATCGCAGCGACGCGAGCGCCTTATGAAGAGGCGTTCTGCCTCGGCGAACATGCGCTGAACGACACCGCGTCGTGCATTGGGTGGGTCGCCGGCGCAGAATAGCCGGCTGTCGCCGTCCCACTGCAACAGGCCGCCGTCAGGCGGCCTTTCTTTTTGCGTCCGCGCGCTTTTTCAGTTTGCGTCCGACAGCGGCAATCGCGTCGATCGCGGGCAATAGCTCACGACCGTGCGTTGTCAGCGAATATTCTACGGATGGCGGCGACGTCGGCAGTACGCGTCGATCGACGACGCCGTTGCTCTCCAGCGCCTTCAGGCGCGCTGTCAGCATTTTTGCGGAGATGCGGGGGATGTCGTGGCGCAGCTCGCTAAATCGGCGCGGTCCGCCGCCGAGATGCCACAAGATGTTCGGCGTCCATGCGCCGCCGATCACGGCAAGACATTCCGTAAGGGGGCAACCTTCCGGCGGCGGCGGAGAATTGTTCTTTCGGATCTTCAGCGCCATCGATTACACCTAGTTACCACAATGAAACCTGAAACTTTGATATCACGCGGATATGAAGTTTACAATGGTAACCAAACGCCCTAGTTGATCGCTGCGCCGTTCAGCGCGTTGCAGCCAAAATGGAAAAGGGAAAACACCCATGAAACTCTATTACAAACCCGGAGCATGTTCGCTCGCCTCGCATATCGCGCTCAAGGAGGCGGGCGCCTCGTTCCAGATCGAAAAGGTGGACACCAAGGCGGGAAAGACCGAATCCGGCGAAGATTATTCAAAGGTCAATCCGAACGGATATGTTCCGGCTTTGCGGTTCGACGATGACGAAATCCTGACCGAGGGGCCGGCGATCCTGGCCTATATCGCTGAATCGAATCCGGCCGCCGGACTATTGCCCGCGGCCGCCACCCGCGATCGCGCGCGCGTTTTGCAGCACCTCAATTTCGTCGGTTCCGAGCTTCACAAGGCATTTTCGCCCTTTTTTGCTGAAAAGCTCGAGGGCGATGCGCTCACGAAAGCGAAAGAAAAACTGCGCGCCAAGCTGGATTATGTCGAAAGCGTCCTTGCTGACGGCCGGACCTTTCTCGTCGCAGACAAGTTCAGCATCGCCGACGCCTATCTTTTCGTTGTCGCCTCTTGGACAAAGTACATTAACGCAGATCTCGCGGAATGGCCGCGTCTTGCCGAATTCGTCAATCGCGTCGCGGCGCGTCCTGCGGTGAGGGCGGCGCTGTCGGCCGAAGGTCTCGCCTGAACTATCCGTGAAAACCGCGGCGGCGACGCCCTGCGTCCGAACAGACATCATGACATCCGCAAGATACGAAATAGAAGCGGCGTTGATGCGCTATTACGACGGCCTATACCGCTGCGACGTCGAACTGTTGCGGCGCGTGTTTCATCCGGATGCGCGCTACATCACAGTTGCAGACGGGGCATACAAGAACCTCGATATGCCGACATATCTTGCTATCATCGCTCAACGGGAATCGCCGTCGGCGCGCGGCGACCCGTTCGAGCGCTCAATCGAGTCAATTGAGATCGCAGGCGACTGTTCGATTTGCGTCTTCAACTGCGCAATGCTCGGCCGGCGATTTATCGACTACCTCACTCTAATTCGCACCGGAGGCGAGTGGCGAATTATCTCCAAGGCGTTTCACGCATTCCCTGCCTCTTAAAAGGAACTTCTCATGCCCTATGTAAACATCAAGATTACACGCGAGGGCGGCACGACCGCCGAGCAAAAGGCCGAGCTGATCGCCGAAACGACCGCATTGCTCAAACGGGTCCTCGACAAGGATCCAGCGACCACTTTTGTTGTGATTGACGAAGTCGAGCTGTCCGACTGGGGCGTCGGCGGTCTTCCGGTGGAAGCCTTCCGTGCGTCCAGACAGACGACAGTTTGATCAATCGATCGCCTGGTCCATCGTGATAGCCGGGGATCTGGCGCAGTCGCCGACCGGTTTGGCGGGAACGCCAGCCACCGTGCAGCCCGCCTTCACCGACTGAAGCACGACGCTGCCTGCTGCAACTTTGGCGTTCTCGCCGACTTCGATATTGCCTAGCACCTTGGCGCCGACGCTGATAAGCGCGCCCTTTCGGATCTTGGGATGGCGGTCGCCCATCTCCTTACCTGTGCCGCCGAGCGTGACGTTTTGAAGGATTGACACATCATCCTCGATCACCGCCGTCTCGCCGATAACGACCCCCGTTGCGTGATCGATAAAAACTCCCTTGCCGATCGACGTAGCCGGATGAATGTCGACCTGAAAAAGTTCAGACATTCGACTTTGCAAGTAGAGCGCCAGCGGCCGACGGTCATGACGCCAGAGCCAGTTCGCGACGCGCTGAGCCTGCAGGGAAAGGTATCCTTTGAAATAAAGAAACGGCTGAACATATTCGTTGCATGCCGGGTCGCGTTCATACACCGCAAGGACGTCGGCGAGGCCGGCTTCGACAATTAACGGTTCATCCCGATAAGCCTCGTCGCACACATCCCGCCAGATCATCGCGTTCATATCGGAGTCTGAAAC
>CALKYG010000218.1 GCA_938003575.1 uncultured Alphaproteobacteria bacterium | reverse complement strand
GACATCAGTACGCTGGACGCCGTTTGGGTTTTCGTCAGAGAGCGCATCGACCTTTCCCCGAAGAATCGACGCTAGAGACCAAGCGCTAATGCGCCGTTAACCAGAGGACGCGGAACCTTGGCAATTCAAGAAATCATGCCCTTGAGCTGGACCTTTTCCGGCGCCTGATTCCCATTCTTTTCGTTCGCGTATTTTGGAAGATAGGTCAGGACCGTGTCGCCGATTTCAGGTTTTGGAGGATTCTCCTTCGACGCGAAAATGATTGCGCCTTTGCGGATGATAAAAATGATTTCATATTCCTTACCAAGATCTTTCAAATACGACTCGGGCGGATACTCCTCCGTGAGACGCGTCTTCTGATAGAACCAGCCTGCATAGTGCCGCCGCAGCAATTCATCCAGCGTCGGCGCCGATTCGAAAAGCGTGCGTCCGCGCAGGGTGTAGGAGACGGACCGGCGATCGTCTCCTTCCTTTCCGCCGGCGCTCAGCTGGTAAATCGCAGCCCGTCCGAGTTCCGGCGCAAGATCGGTGCAAACAAGCGCGTTGTGGGACTCGTTTCCGGATACGGCCAGAAGCGTCCCGAATCGGTTGAAATCGAGATGGTGATCGGTCACCTCGGACAGAATCTCTCCGTAATAGGTCTCAACACTCGCCAGGCGCGCCGGCTGCAGACGGCGCCAGCTCGCGTCGGCGACCATCACCGGAATTTCCATTTCCTTCATCTTCGCGGCGAGCGCCGCCGACCAGGGCGTCGCCCCCACGATTAGAACGCCGGGTCTCTCCCGGGACGCGAGACCGAGCGCTTTCGCAAGCGGTCCGATCGTGAAACCATGAAGCAGAACGGTCGCGAACACCATAGCGAAAGCGAGCGGAATCAGCCGTTCTGAAGACGCCGCGAGAATTTCGAAAGACTGTCGCTCGCTCATCGTCGCGGCAAAGTCCGCGGCGCCCGAATAATATTGGACAAGCGCGGCGCCGAAGAAACTGGATACCGCGACGGCGACAATGCCGCGAGGGGCGATCCAGCCGACAAGCAGCCTTTCCTGCCACGAGAGACCGGCGCCGATCGTCGAGATGAAGACGGTCGCCGGGCGAACGATGAAGAGCATCGCGGCGATCAGCGCAAAATCCTTGGGCCCCAACGCGCCGAGCGTGCCCCAGGTGAGGTTCGCCGTGAGAACGATGAATACGCCGGAAACCAGGAGGGTCGCTATCGACTCCTTGAAATGCCGCAGCTCATTGATGCTGGCGATGCGGGAATTCGCCAGCGTGACACCCATCGCCGTGACCGATACGAGTCCCGCCTCTTCTTGCAGAAGGTTCGCGAACTCAAAACAGAACAGAACGAGCGCGAGCAGCATCGGCGGTTTGAGATATTCCGGCGCCCACCCCATTCTGAAAACGTAGGCTGCACCGCGCCCAAGGGCGAAACCGAAGAGCGCCGACAAAGCGGTCGCAATGAGAATGGCGGCGAAAACATCCGAGGGTTCGTGGCCTCCGCCCGCGGCAGGCGCGAATGTGGCAACCTCGTACACAAGCACGGCGAGCAAGGCGCCGATCGGATCGTTGACGATGCCTTCCCATTTCAGAAGCGCTGCAGGCCTTTGATTGAGTTTGGACTGTCGCAGCAAGGGAATGATTACGGTCGGACCGGTGACGACCATGACCCCGGCGAACAGGAGCGCAACAGAGGGTGAAAGACCGCCGACAAGTATCGCCGCCGCGGCGCCGAGCCCCCATGCGATAAAGACGCCGGGCGCGACGAGGCTACGGACGCCTCGTGTCAGACCGCGAATCTCTGAAAAATTGAGTTGCAGGCCGCCTTCAAAAAGAATGACGGCGACGGCGATTGCAATCATCGGCCGATAGAACTCGCCGAACAGAAGCTCCATCGGCGCGGGACCGCCGTCGACATAGCCGTCGGGCCAAAGAATGCGGAAAACAGGGCCCGCAAGAAGGCCGGCGGTCGCCATAACCACGATCGCCGGCAGCGCGAGGCGCCAGGCCAGCCACTGGGCGCCGACGCCGAGCAATCCGATGATCGCGATTGCGAGGACGAGATTGTCCATCGCCCCCCCTTTTTTACGGGTTCTCAGCGGTTCTTGAAAACCGGCTTCCTCTTCTCGACAAAGGCGGCCATGCCTTCCTGCTGGTCTTCCGTGCCGAATATCGAATGAAACACGCGGCGCTCAAAACGCACGCCTTCGGTAAGCGGGAGTTCGAACGCGCGGTTGACCGCATCCTTTGTCAGCATGACAATCGGCCGCGAGAACGAAGCGATCAGCTTCGCCGTTTTGATCGCCTCCGCCCTCAATTCGCCCTTTGGGACGATGCGGGATACAAGTCCGCAGCGCTCCGCTTCCTGCGCATCCATCATCCGGCCGGTGAGGCACATCTCCATCGCTTTTGACTTGCCGATGAACCGCGCAAGGCGCTGGGTGCCTCCGGCGCCCGGCATCGCGCCGATTGTGATTTCCGGCTGGCCGAATTTCGCATTGTCCGCCGCGATGATGAAATCAGCCATCATCGCAAGTTCGCAGCCCCCGCCGAGCGCATATCCGGCAACGGCGGCGATCACCGGTTTACGGCAACGCGTCGTTTCCTCCCAATTGCGAGTGATGAACTGCTCATTGAAGACCTCCATATAGGTCTTCGTCGCCATTTCCTTGATGTCGGCGCCGGCGGCGAACGCCTTTTCCGACCCCGTGATGACGATGCAGCCGATGTCGTCGTCGGCCTCAAGTCGTTTAAGCGCTTCCGTCAACTCGTCCATCAGTTGGTCTGAGAATGCGTTCAGCGCTTCCGGCCGGTTGAGCGTGACGATGCCGACGTCGCCGTCGGTTTCAAACAAAATGCACTGGTAAGACATTATTTCGCTCCCTTGAGCAGGTTTCAGCCTAATTGAATCCCATCAGCTTGAGGATTTCCTGACGCGACCGCGGATCTTCCCGAAACGCGCCCATCATCCGGCTTGTCGTCATGATGACGCCGGGCGTTTCGACGCCGCGGCAGGTCATACACGCGTGCGTCGCCTCAATGACCACAGCGACGCCGATCGGCTCCAGCACGCGTTGAATGCAGTCGGCGATTTCAGCCGTCAATCGTTCCTGCACCTGAAGCCGCTTGGCGTAGGCGTGTACGACGCGGGCGAGTTTCGATATTCCGACGACGCGGTCCTTCGGCAAATATGCGACATGCGCCTTGCCGAGGATCGGCGCCATATGGTGCTCGCAATGGGAATGAAACGGGATATCGCGCAACAAGACGATCTCGTCATAGCCGCCGACCTGTTCGAACGTCCGCTGAAGATAGGTGTCGGCGCATTCCTCATAGCCGCGGAAATATTCAAGAAAGGCGTCAACGACCCGCTGCGGCGTGTCGACAAGGCCTTCGCGCGCAGGATCATCGCCGACCCAACGGATCAGCTCTTTAACCGCATCCAGCGCGCGGCTGCGTTCAGCTTCGGTTCTTTGTCGCGGTTTTCCCATCACCTTTTCTCGATTGGCGGCACGTCTCGCTGGGCGACGCCGGTATAATTCGACAGGGGCCGAACAAGCTTGTTTGCAGAAAGCTGCTCGATGACATGCGCCGTCCAGCCCGTAATCCGGCTGATGACGAAAATCGGCGTAAACATCGGGATCTCAAAGCCCATAAGATAATAGGCCGGACCCGCCGGAAAATCGAGGTTCGGATAGATGCCCTTCTCGCGCACCATCACTTCGTCAAGGGTGCGGGAAATCGCCCAGTATCTCCTCGCCTCGTCCGTGCCGATGACATCCACCATCTTCTTGTAGGCGTCCGTCATCGTCGGCACGCGACTGTCTCCCGAGCGATAGACGCGGTGACCGAAACCCATTATTTTTTTCTTCGTTGCGAGCGCGTCCAACATCCACGCCTCCGCATCGTCCGGCGATCCGACCTCCGTCAACATGTGCATGACCGCCTCGTTTGCCCCGCCGTGGAGCGGCCCCTTTAACGATCCGATCGCTCCGGTCACCGCGGAGTATATATCGGACAGGGAGGATGCGATCGTCCGCGCAGTGAAAGTCGAGGCGTTGAACGAGTGTTCGGCGTAAAGGGTCATCGAAATGTCGAAACATTTCACGACCTCGGGTTTCGGCACTTCACCGAAACACATGTGAAAGAAATTCTCGGAGAAGGCGAGATCCCTCGTCGGCGCGATAGGGTCTTTATTGTTCCTCAGGCGGAAATCCGCCGCAACAATCTCCGGGATCTTCGCATACATTCGGATCGACTTGGCGTACAAGCCCTCGGGTGAGGACTCATTCGCCGATGCGTCCTCCTGGCCGAGAAAGGAAACCGCCGTTCGCAGCGTATCCATCGGATGCGCCTTGCGGTTCATCATCGAGAGCAGCTTCAACGCATCCGCCGACAGCCCCCGCTCCTTTCGTTCCAGGGCGTTGAATGCGTCAAGCTGCGCCTGGGTCGGAAGTTCGCCGTTCCAGATGAGATAGGCGACTTCCTCAAAGCGGCAACAGGTCGCGAGATCCTGCACTTTATAGCCGCGATAGGTGAGCGAATTGATCTCCGGCATCACCTTGGAGATCGCGGTGTCGTCCGCCAGAACTCCCGCCAGACCGTACTTGACTTCTGCCTCAGCCATTTTTTGATTCTTCCTCTTCGATGCTCAATCTAGCGGCGTCCGCGCGCGCGTGCGATCTCTTCCGCCAACCAGTGAAAGGAGCGCTTCGGCGTTCGCTTCTGCGTCTTGTAATCAACATGTACGACGCCAAACCGCGGCTCGTATCCTTCCGCCCACTCGAAATTGTCAATCAGCGACCATACGAAATAGCCGTCGACGCGAGCGCCTGAGTCAATCGCGCTGGCGACCGCGGCGATATACTTGGAGAGGTAATCGATGCGAATATCGTCCTCGACCTCTCCGTTTGCACCGACTTCGGACCGGTCGGCGACGCCGTTTTCGGTCACCACGATCGGAAGGCCGTACCGTGCATATTCCTGGATCAGCGTCTGCGCAAACGCCTTTGGCGCAATCTCCCACCCCATCATCGTCGTCGGCGCGCCTTCGGGCGGCCGTCCCTGCGCGAGCCCTCCAGGCGATGTCGGATCGCTCCTCACATAAGTTGGCGAGTAGTGATTGACGCCGAGAAAGTCGAGTTCCTCCCTGATTGCGGGCATGTCGCCGTCCTGAATCAGGGGTGAGAAGAACGGGGCCAACCCTTCCGGGTATGAACCAAGAATCATCGGATCGGCGAAAGTCCGGTTCCAGAAAAGGTCATAAAGGCCCGCCGCAGCCTTGTCTTCGTCTGACGGCGTAGCCGGTCTCGCCGGCTGCTGATTGCACACGACGCCGATTTGACCCTTGACCCCGGCTGCGCGCATCGCCCGAACCGCCGCCCCATGAGACCGGTTCACATTGTGTGCGGCGGAGAGGTAGGCCGCAAAATCCGCAACGCCAGGCGCATGATAGCCGACCGCATATCCGGCGACAGTGAAAACGCCAGGTTCGTTAAACGTCGCCCATCGCGCAACGCGATCGCCGAAGCGGTCAGCGATCAGCGCAGCGTACTCCTCAAACCAACCGGCGACATCGCGGTTTGTCCACCCTCCCTTCTCATGCAGCGCAAGCGGAAGGTCCCAGTGATACAGGCACAGCCAAGGCTCTATCCCGTTTTTGAGCAGTTCGTCGATAAGCCTGTCATAGAAATCAAGCCCCGTTTCGTTGGCCGCACCGATTCCCGTCGGCATGACGCGCGACCACGACGTCGAGAATCGATAGGCGCCGAGGCCGAGCCGCTTCATCAGGGCGACGTCTTCCTTGTAGCGATGATAGTGGTCGGCTGCGACCGCGCCGCTGGTTCCATCCTTTATCTTTCCGGCCGTTGCGGCGAATGCGTCCCAGATCGACGGCCCGCGGCCGTCGAGCGCGGCCGCGCCCTCTATTTGCGCCGCCGCTGTCGACGCGCCCCAGATGAAACCTTCCGGCAATTTTGGCAGATGCGGGCGGTTGGACATCGGCGTGCGTCCCTCAACCTTTCGGCGTATCCGAAACCTGGAAATTGTAGAGCGACTGATCGAACCTGTTGTATTCCTCATAGCGCAGGAGATCATAAAGATCGCGCCTGTGCTGCATGATGTCGAGCACGCCGTTCTGGTCGCCGTCCTTCAGAATCGCATCAAGCCCCTTTTCGGCGCCGAACATTGCAAGGCGCAGGGTCGTCACCGGATAGATGACGAGGTTGAAGCCCATCGCCTCCAGTTCTTTCTTGTTCAACAGACGGGACTTTCCGAACTCCGTCATATTGGCGAGAATCGGAACGTTGATCGCATTTCTGACGGCCTCGAATTCTCTTTCGTTCGCCATCGCTTCGGGGAAAATCATGTCGGCGCCCGCATCGACATAGGCCTTCATGCGGTCAATCGCCTTGTCGAGCCCTTCTACAGCCCGCGCATCAGAGCGCGCGATAAGGACAAAGTTAGGATCGCGCTTCGCCTCCGCCGCAGCGCGGACGCGCTGCACCATAACCTCTGTCGGCACGACTTCCTTCCCATCGAGGTGTCCGCAGCGCTTCGGCATTACCTGGTCTTCGATGTGACAGGCTGAAATCCCCATCTCTTCCATCGTCCGGATCGAGCGCGCCGCCGACATCGGCTCGCCAAAGCCGGTGTCGATATCGATTATCGTCGGAAGATCGGTGACGCGGGCGATCTGGCAGCCTCGCGCCGCAAACTCCGTTAACGTCGAGATGCCGATATCAGGCAGGCAAAGATCCGCCGACATGACTGCGCCCGAAATATAGACGCCGTCGAATCCCTTACGTTCGATCAACTGCGCGCAGAGTGGATTAAAGGCTCCCGGAAACTGCAGCAGCTTTCCGGACGACAGCGCCTTTCTGAAATCGGCGCGCTTCTCGGCGGCGTGCTTCTTTGTAAATAGCATTCTCTATCCTTGCATCTTTCCCGCTATTGACTAGTCGTAAAACGTAATGCGGCGCGGCGTCTCACGCCATTTTTCGACCATCGCCGCGCACGACGGCAGATCCTCAAATACGCCTGTGCGGAATGGGCCATTCTCGACTTCGAACGTCGAAAACAGCCGATCCGGGTCGGACTTGTCGACGCCCGCCGTCTTCTCGACTACCGTCATGCAGTGCGGCACCGGATCTTTCGGATCAATCAGCATATAGCGAATCCGGTAGGGCGCGTCGGCCAACGCCTCCTCAAGCTTTTTCGCCGTGATTTTTGCGCCGACGCGGTTTGTCCCTGTCTCCTCGCTCTGCCAAATCTGGAATGAGGCGGCGAAAAGCCCGCCGACGCGGACGACCCGCAGCGATTCGCGAAAATAGGAGGCGATGACGTCGAAATATTTGATATGCTGAAGGACGCCTCCGCAGAAGGCGTAATCGACGCTGTCATCAGCGAAATTCGACAGCGTTTCGCCGTCATTGAGATGATAGCTGATATTCGGCGTCGAAGCGCACCGTCGCCGGGCCTCGCTCAGGACCTCTTCGCTGATGTCCACAGCGTAGACGTGCTGGAACCTGCAGGCGAAAGGAAGCGCAAATCGCCCGACGCCGCAGCCGATGTCGATCATGGTCGACCACGCAAGCGGCGTCGAACCCATGCGAGCTAATATATTCAAAAATCGCTCGGCGATCCTGACGCCGTATATGTGGAACTCAGCATCACTGGCGGCGTTGCTCGATTCCAGCGTGATCGCTTCACGGATATTGGCCGCCTTGATCGTCGACCAATATTCCCTGTGAAGTTCGTCGCGTCGAGACGTATCGCCCATGAGCGCTCCTTCAGCGGCGGTGACCCGCCGCTTAGAAAATCCCCTTGGCCGGGTTCTCGACAAGATAGCCGGCAGGCGCGACGGGATTCAGCGCGAGAACTTCTTCAGCCGTCAGATTTGGAAGGCGCTGTACGAGCTCAAGGAACCGCGCGGATTCCTTCGGATCCAGAATATCATCAGTAAGCGTTCGGAATTTCCTGACATATTCCGCGCGACCGAACGGACGGGCGCCGAGCGGGTGCGCGTTGGCGATTCCCAATTCATCAACAAGCGTAGAACCGTCTTCGAACGTGACAACGACGCGCGCGCCGAAAGCTTTTTCTTTCGGATCGTGCGAATGATAGCGGCGCGTCCAGTCACGATCTTCGACGGTCGAAATCTTGCGCCAAAGGCGGACGGTGTCGGGGCGCTTTGCGCGCTCCGGCGCGTAGGAGCGCACGTGGTGCCATTCGCCGTCCTGCAACGCCACGGCGAAGATGTACATGATGGAGTGATCGAGCGTCTCACGCGATGCATTAGGGTCCATCTTCTGCGGATCACCCGATCCCGTGCCGATGACGTAATGCGTGTGGTGAGAGGTATGGAGGACGATCGTCTTCACCTTGTCGAAGCCGCCCCGATTCTCAATCTCGCGCCCCATGCGGAAAGCGAGATCGATCAGGGCTTGCGATTGATATTCCGCCGAATGTTCCTTGGTGTAGGTTTCGAGGATCGCACGCTTTGCTTCGCCTTTCGCGGGCATGGGCACTCGATAGATCGGCTCATAGGGGCTGCCGCCCTTGTCACGCGCCGTTCGGCCGTTGAGAATCCAGGCAAGCGGGCCGTCTTCGCCTTCATAAGCGGGCGACGGCGCGCCCTCGCCGCGCATGCAGCGGTCGACAGCTTCGATCGCCTGCTTGCCGGCGTATGCAGGCGCGAAGGCCTTCCACGTGGAGATTTCACCCTTGCGCGACTGACGCGTGGTGATCGTCGTGTGCAGACCCTGCTGCACCGCCTGATAGATTACCTCCGTAGGCAGATCGAGCAGCGTGCCGACGCCCGCCGCCGCCGAAGGCCCGATATGCGCGATATGGTCGATCTTGTGTTCGTGCAGGCAAATCGCCTTCACAAGGTTCACCTGAATCTCATAGCCCGTCGCGATGCCGCGCACGAGCGCGCGCCCGTCCCTTCCCATTTGTTGCGCCACCGCGAGCACCGCAGGAATGTTGTCTCCCGGATGCGAATAATCGGCCGCGAGGAAAGTATCGTGGAAATCAAGCTCCCTGACGGCCGTGCCGTTCGCCCAGGCCGCCCATTCAGCGCAGACCGTCTTATCCCCCGGAACCCCGAACAGCGTTGCGCCGCCTTTCCGGGGATGCGCGCAGGCCATCGCCCGCGCCGACTTGATCGGACCGCGATTCAAAGAGGCGACGGCGACCGAAGCGTTGTCGATGATCCGGTTGATGATCATGTCGGTCGCCTCTTCATCGACGTCGACGGGGTCAGCGGCGACTTCGGCGATTTTCCAGGCGAGCTGGTCTTCGCGCTTTAGGTTATCCTTCGAGCGGTGCGCGCGGACATCAAGCGTGATCATCAGATTTCCTTTTGAACAGAACAGGTTAGCGGGTGAGCCTCCGGCGCGGACGCCGGGCAAAAGCGGGCGCTATCCATGCCGCACCTGCGACAAGGTGTCAAAGCAATGGCCCCTTGTGGAAAAGCGACATAACGCCTCCGGAAAACGAGCGCTTGACATCGCCGTCGGCCGATCGGCGCTGCATTACCAGCCGCCTCCGCCACCCCCGCCGCCGCCGCCGCCGGAAGAGCCGCCGCCGCCCGAGCCCGACGAGGACGACGATTGCGGCAGCGAAGAGGTCACCCCGCTGGCCATCGAAGAAACAAGCGCGGAATTAAGGCCGGACAGCGATCGCGACCCGCCGTAATTTCCGCTCGCCCAGTAGGGACGATATTCGGCGGCCTCGGCGGGCATCAGCTTCTCGAAATGCTCCGTCCACGGTTTTTCAACGCCAAGGGCGATTGCATAAGGCAGGAATCGTTCATAACGCGCGACCGACATCGGCGGCGGCGCGTCAGAGCCCACTTCAACCGCATTCAACTGCAATTTCTCTGCAGTCTTGAGGTAAAGGCGAAACCCCTCGATCTCGGTCCTGACCTGTTGTCCCTTCGGAGTCGCCGCCGGAAGAAAATAGGACGCCGCAAGGGCCATCACACCGAGACCCGCGACAGCAAACGTGTGAGGTCTCGACCATTCAAGCGCGACATTTGCCGCGACAATGACCGCGAGGACGGAAACAGCGACAGCAAACACCAAAAATCCGGTGTTCCACCTGAAATAAGGCGCGCCGTAGGACTTCGCGAGCGCCTTTCGAAAATCCTCATACGCGTTCGTAAGTGTCGATGAGTATTTCTCGCCGAAAGAGAATTCGCTGCGCCCGGGAAGAAGGCGCGCCTCAAGGTTTGCGTCGATGGGCGACAGTCCTTCGCTCGCGCCGACGGCGATCGGGCGAAGGACTGTCTTCTTTTTCTGATCGACGTCAATCTTGATGCGTCGGCGGATCGCGAGATTGATCAGCGTCGCGATGAAGGCGTTGTGACCCGTCAGTCCGCGATAGTAAACATAATGCGCCGCCGCCGGAGAAAAGCCTGAGGGCGGTTCATATCGAGGAAAGACCGGCCCCTTTGAGGGATCACGGCCGAATTTCATCCACGCAATCGCGTAAAAAAGACCGATTAACAGCGTAGCCGAGCTGAGAATAACGAATGACAGGTTCGCCGCCCACCATTCCGCCCGCTGATCCGCCGCCGATGGCGGGTCTACGACGCCCTTGGCGAAGCCGACTGCGAGAGTGAGCCCCTGTCCGGGCTCGAACGGACGCGTCGTTTCGAATTCATGGTGCTCATTTTCGAATTTGTATGAATAGAAATTTTCCGCCTCGCCGAGATACCCGGTGTAGCCCGCAGCCTGTATCGCTCCGGCGCCGTCCGGCAGCCGCACTCGCGCGCGCGCATGGTCGATCGGAAACGCCCAGTAGTTCCCTGTCACATTCCAATAAATTTCATCATAGCCGTCGAAATACCTGACCTGGTTCTTTACGTCGTATGAGATGACATAGACGTGAGCCCCGTGATCGAGATACACGTCAGCGTCGCCGATGCGGATGCGATAGGCGTTGCCGTCCGTTTCGATCGTGAAGGGCTCCTTCTCGCCGTCGCGTTCGACGCTTTTGACGTCGTATGAATAGGCCAATTTCCGCTGACCCTTCAGATAGGCGCGCGGCAGATCGCGGAATATACCCCGCTGGATCTGGCTTCCCTGCGAGATGACGCTGATCCGTTCGGTGACGCTTATATCGCCGTTTTTCTGAGCTTCGATGAGCACGTCAAAATCGGTGATCCGCTCCTGCGCCTTCGCAGCGAGCGGCAGGATAGCGAACACGGCGGTAATCAAGGCGCGAATAAACACCTCATCGCTCCATGGAGACGCGCGGCGTCGAACGGTCCGCTTCGTTGGCCTGGAAATAGGCGCGGACCGAAAACCCCAGCGCGCGGGCGAGAATATTCACGGGCGCCGATTCAACCAGCGTATTCAGCTCGCGCACTGCGCCGTTATAGAAGCGGCGCGCCATCTCGATCCGGTCCTCAGTCTCGGCGAGCTGGCGTTGCAGTTCCAGAAAATTGGAATTGGCCCTGAGATCCGGATAGTCTTCCGCGAGCGCGACAAGGCGTCTTACGGGCCGGGCGAGCGCGCTTTCCGCCGCTCCTCGCGCGGCCGGATCCTCCCCGGCGGCGAGAGCGGCGTTCCTTTTTGCGACGACCTCTTCAAAAAGCGTGCGCTCATGTTCGGCGTATCCTTTGACCGTCGTCACGAGTTGCGGGATCAGGTCCGCGCGGCGCTTCAACTGAACATCGATATCGGCCCAGCCGTTCTCGGTCATCTGGCGCTTGCGGACGAGCAGGTTGTAGACGACGGCGACGCCGATCGCGACGGCGGCGACGGCCGCAATGAGTGCGACGGAAAAGTCCAAGTCTGTCTTCCTCCCCTGCCAGCGGGCGCAGTGTGCGCAGGTTCTCACCGCCGATCAATCGCCTGCGGCTATGGAAAGAACAGAAGTTTAAGCGCCATGGCCGCAAGTACGGCGATCAACGCTCGCTTGATGAATTTTTCGCCCTTTCTTATCGTCGCATGTGCGCCCATCCACCCGCCCACAGCAGTGCCGATCGCGAGCGCGACGCCCGCATCCCACGCAATGTCGACCCTGGCGGCGAAGATGAAAAATGCGACCGTCGTAAAGACGAGCGCTATGAACACCTTGTGCATGTTGACGCGCACAAGGTCCAATCCCATCACTCGGTACAGGATCGGCATCAGCAGGAACCCGACGCCGATCTGAATAAGGCCGCCCCAGAATCCGGCGCCGATCATGAGCGCGTGGCCGAGACCCAGATTCTTCGCTTTCGCCGATGCGTCGGGACGCGGCCTCGACTTGTCCTCCCCGGTCGCCATCAAAATCATGACCGCGATCATCACTGCGGCGACGACCCGGTTAAACCAGACGCCGTCGAGTTTCACGCCAAGCTGCGCGCCGAAAAAGGCGCCGAAGGACGCGGCGGCGGCGAGTGTCGCCGAAAGTCTGAAATCGGAAAGCCCCTTGGATCGAAACGCGGTCACCGCGCTGAGCGACTGCGCGATGATCGAAATGCGATTTGTGCCGTTTGCGACCGGACCAGGCAGCCCCATGAAAACCATCACCGGCACCGTGAGGAGAGAGCCGCCGCCGGCGATCACATTGATCCATCCCGAGGCGAACCCGGCGAACGCAAGGAGGAGCAGCTCAAAAGGATGCAATTCACTCTCCGACAGGGATCGCCGGCCTATGGTTAGGCCGCGCCGCGCGCTGAAATCAACGCCGCCGGCGCGCCGCCGCCATTCGCTTCAATTCCCCCTCCGCGGTTAGCGTTTTCACAACATCTCGAAAATAGGCTCGCCGTTAACTTTAACGGGAGTGCCGGACCGGTGCGCGCCATTCTGATCCTTTGCGCCGCCCTTGCCATTTGCGCATGCAAGAGCGACGCGTCAAAAAAGCCGCCATACCCGAGGCCCTCCGCGGCCGACATTGTCGTCGCTTACAAGACGGAGCTGAAGACAGCCGAAAAAGCAAAGGAAAAGGCGCGGGCGGCCGCAATCGCCAAAGCCAAAGCGGCCGGCGAGGAAATCCCGAAGCTTTCGGACGCTGAAAAGCGGCGCGCTGAACGAAAGAAGAAGTCCAAGAAATATCAGGTCGACTCCGTGAAGTCGGCGTTCTGCGGCTGGGGCCCGGCCAAGCGCGAGCGTTTTGTCGGAATCGGGCGGGCGCAAACCGTACTGCCTGCGGCCGGCTATTATTGCGACTCAGTAATCGTGATGGCGTCTCGCGCGCAGAAGAAGACCCGGGTCTTCCTCTATCGCGATCAGGGCAAGTGGACGCTGTTTCAGGTCGACAAGAAATTCACCACGCCCTTGAAAAACTTCACGCAGATGGAGCCTGCCGAACTCGCCGCGGGAGCGGCGCCCAGCCTCGTGGAGCCGGCGGG
>CALKYG010000217.1 GCA_938003575.1 uncultured Alphaproteobacteria bacterium | reverse complement strand
CACTTGACTGGGGGTCAAGGGGTCGCAGGTTCAAATCCTGTCGCTCCGACCATTTCATTTCCTGAAATGATCGAACCCGCCTTTATCGATGTCGATTTCTTTTCCGGCTGCGTTGAGAAATCGGACGCCGGCCCCTTTTGCGACGGCGCCGATCCGCGTCACCGGCGTTTTCGTCACTTGCGCCGCCATCTCGATTGAACGGCGGCGCGACTGCGGCGCGGTGAACAGTATTTCATAGTCGTCGCCGAAGGACGCAAGCATCGCGAGCGAACGGTCGGAGTCTTCGGATTTCTCGACCCATGCCGTCGCCGCGTCGGAAACCGGAATCCTGTCGGCGCTGATCTCCATGGCGACGCAAGACATGCCGGCGATATGTCCGGCATCGGCCAAAAGGCCGTCGGAGACGTCAATGGCCGCAGAGGCGTGCCCGCCGAGCGCGCCGCCGAGCGAAACGCGCGGCGTCGGCAATTGGTAGCGGCTCACAAGATGCGCCTTGTGAATCGCGGAAGGCTTGATTTCGCCGGAAAGCGCCGCAAGGCCCAATCCCGCATCGCCAATCGTCCCGGACACGTAGACGTCATCGCCCGGTTTGGCGCCGGACCGCAGGATCATCCCCGCCGAACCCGCCTGACCGATCATGGTGATCGAAATCGTCAGGGGAGCGCCTTTCTGCCTGTGCGCCGTCGTGTCGCCGCCCATAAGCGAGATTCGGAATTGCTCCTGATCCTCGCGAAGACCTGAGGTGAATTCGCCGATCGCCTCCTCCTTCACTCCGGCGGGCCAGACGCAGCCCAGAAAATAGCCGAGCGGTCTTGCGCCTTTCGCCGCAAGATCCGAGAGGTTGACGCGCAGCCCTTTCCTGGCGACCAGCGGCAGCGGATCCTTCGAGCGAAAATGAACGCCTTCGACCAGAAGGTCCTTGGTGACGACGGCGCCGGGCGCTTCAATGTACGCGGCGTCATCGCCAAGCCCGATCGCTCCCGAAAACTCCTCAGCAAGCGGAGCGAAATATTTCGCTATGATGCCGAATTCGCTGATCAATGACGCTGCGCCTCGCCGGCGCCCAATTCTTCCGCCCGGACGCCGCGCGCCATGGCGTCAAGCACGGCGTTGATGAATCGGGGATCGTCAGCGCCGAAAAAAGCGTTCGCGATTTCCATATATTCGTTGATGACGGCGCGCGCGGGAATGTCAGCCATGCGGATCAGCTCATACCCCGCCGCCCTCAGGATCGCGCGCGCAGTCGAATCAAGGCGCGACAGCGTCCACGATTTCGCCAGCCGCTTTTCGATCTCCCGATCGATCTTTTCCTGGAGACGGATGACGCCGCGGACGAGTTCGACAAAAAAGTCTTCATCCGCCTCGTGCAGACGATCGCCTTCGATCTCGCCGCCGAGCCTGTGCGTGCGGAATTCAAGGATTACGGCTTCAACGCCGGCGCCGCTCGCTTCCATCTGGTAAAGCGCCTGCACCGCGGCGAGCCGCGCGTTGGTTCGAGCCTGCATCGGATCAGATTTCACACAATCCCGCACAACGACTAGTCGTCGTCCTCTCCTTCCTGATCTTCAAGCTCTCCGATGAAGTCGCCGAAATCGCGCGCTTCGCGGAAATCCTTATATACTGAAGCGTAGCGCACATAGGCGACGTCATCGAGTCCGGCGAGGCCCTCCATCACGAGAGCGCCGATCGCCTTTGAGTCAATCTCGGTCTCGCCCATCGCTTCAAGGCGCCGGACGACTCCCGTCACCATCTGTTCAACCCGCTCTACCTCCACGCTCCGCTTGCGCAGCGAAATCTGAACGGAGCGCATCAGCTTGTCCCGATCGAAAATCTCCTTGCGGCCTGAACTCTTGACGACGACCAGCTCGCGCAGCTGGACGCGTTCGAATGTCGTGAACCTTCCGCTGCACGCCGAACACTGCCGTCGACGGCGAATCGAAGAACCGTCTTCCGCGGATCGCGAATCCTTGACTTGCGTGTCTTCACAGCCGCAGAAAGGGCAGCGCATTTCAGATCCCGCTATCGCTAGGCGTAAATTGGAAAACGCGCCGTGAGCGCTTTCACCTTTTGCCGGACGGCCGCTTCGCAAGAGGACTTGTCGCCGCCT
The DNA here is from genome assembly GCA_938003575.1 of uncultured Alphaproteobacteria bacterium. Lineage (GTDB taxonomy): Bacteria > Pseudomonadota > Alphaproteobacteria > Caulobacterales > Parvularculaceae > Amphiplicatus. The sequence continues at coordinate 9,956 of CALKYG010000217.1, read as the reverse complement.
TGCGCGAGCGTATCGAGAACTTCCGCCATCATCCAGCCTACCTCCCTGAACTCGGCCGCGCCGAAGCCGCGCGTCGTACATGCGGGCGAGCCGACCCGGACACCCGATGTGATCGTCGGTTTCTCGGGGTCGAACGGAACGCCGTTCTTGTTGCAGGTGATGCCGGCGGCCTCAAGGCTGACCTCAGCGGCGGCCCCTTTGACCCCTTTGGGCCGCAGATCAATGAGCGCGAGGTGCGTGTCGGTTCCGCCCGACACCACGGCGTAACCGGCCTCAACGAGCGTCGACGCGAGCGTTTTGGCGTTCACGACCACCTGACGCGCATATTCCTTGAATTCCGGCTCCAGCGCTTCGCCGAATGCGACCGCTTTTGCAGCGATGACATGCATCAGCGGCCCGCCCTGAATTCCCGGAAAAAGGGCCGATCGGATTTTTTTCGCGAGTTCCGCGTCGTTCGTCAGCACCATGCCGCCGCGCGGGCCGCGCAAAGTCTTGTGCGTCGTCGTTGTGACGACGTCGGCGACGCCGACCGGCGAGGGATAAACGCCGGCGGCGACAAGGCCCGCGAAATGCGCCATGTCGACCATCAGCTTGGCGCCGACGCTGTCCGCAATCTCCCTGAACTTCCGGAAATCGATGAATCGGGAATAGGCGCTTCCGCCCGCGATAATCACTTTCGGCTTGTATTCTTCGGCGACGCGCGCCGCCTGCTCAAAATCAATAAGGTGATCGTCGGGCCGGACGCCGTAATGCACCGCCTTGAACCACTTTCCGGACTGGTTCGCCTTGCCGCCATGCGTCAAGTGTCCGCCTGCGGAAAGATCCATCCCGAGAAAGCAATCGCCGGGCTGCATCAGCGCCATGAAGACGCACTGATTGGCCTGGCTTCCGGAATGAGGTTGAACGATCGCTTCGGAACAACCAAAAAGCTTCTTGGCCCGTTCGACGGCCAATTCCTCGGCAAGGTCGACAAATTCACAACCGCCGTAATAGCGCCGTCCGGGATATCCTTCCGCGTATTTGTTTGTCAGGACCGAACCCTGCGCCTCAAGAACGGCGCGCGATACGATATTTTCGGACGCAATCAGTTCAATTTGCTGTTGTTGGCGTCTCAGCTCCTTGCCGATGATTTCCGCCAGGACCGGGTCGCGCCCGACGAGCGAGGACTGGAAAAAATCGTTGTTATTCAAGGATTCAGCAGAGCGCATTCCAATTTCCTTTGGGCGGTCTTGAGACTGCGCCCCATATAGCCGCCGTCGCCTTGGGCGGCAATGCGCGGACTTGGGGGGCCTCAACGTCGGACGCCCCGGCAGCGCGGCGCATGAAAAGAGCGCGCGCAGACGCCTTCATCGATTCGTCTTAAGATCTGAACTCATGGAGCGCACGCTGCGGCTACACAGGTCGCTTGCATAACAATATGAGCAGGTTTAATCGGACGCTCGTCCTAGCGGGATTGGGCGACTAGGATTTTGGACGGATCTTGAAGCGCGGCGAATGGCCCGCGCCGGAGGGTCCCATCGAGGACGGGCAAAAGACAATGAATGATTCCGAAACGCTCTCAACGAGCGACACCTTGCATTTGGCGACGGACATCGTCGCGGCGTTCCTGAGCAATAACACGCTGTCCGCCGACAAAGTGCCGGGCCTGCTTCAGGAAATCCATGATGCGGTTCGCGCTCTGGCGTCCGGCGGCACGGCGAGCGCCGGCAGTCAACAACCAGCTGTGCCGATCAAGAAATCGGTGACGAATGACTATGTCATCTGCCTTGAGGACGGAAAAAAGCTGAAGATGCTGAAGCGGTACCTTCGCACGCAATACGGCATGTCGCCGGAAGATTACCGCCGCAAATGGGGGCTTCCCGCGGACTATCCGATGGTTGCGCCGAATTATGCAAAGCGCCGATCGGAATTTGCAAAGGAGATCGGGCTCGGCCGCGCAGGGGGCAAAGCCGCGCCGAAACGCGCCCGCAAAACCGCAAAAGGACGCGCCCGCAGATAGCGGACAAACGGGCCGGCCGCGCGTTCGGATTCCGGGATCAGGAAACCGACGCGCCGGCGGAAACCGCGGCAAAACTCCGCTTGGGTTTGCGGCTGACCCCGATGGCGTCCCAGGCCTCGTTCAGAGCGCTGACAAGATCGTCGATGTCGGCGTCGGCGTGCAGCGGCGTCGGCGTCAGACGCAGGCGCTCCGTCCCTTTCGGCACTGTCGGATAATTGATCGGCTGGACATAGATCGAGCGCTTGTCCAGCAGATAGTCCGACACCGCCTTGCACTGCACGGGATCGCCGACCCAGAGCGGAACAATGTGGCTGACCGAGGGCATGACCGGCAGCCCTTCCGCCGTCATGCGCGCCTTCAGCGTCGCCGCCCTCTCCTGATGGCGTTCTCGCAGATTGGCCGAAGTGCGGAGGATTTTCACGCTTCGCAGCGCGCCGGCGACGAGCACCGGCGACAAGGCTGTCGTAAAGATGAAGCCCGACGCATACGATCTGATGGCGTCGACGACGGCGGCGCTCGCGGCGATATATCCGCCCATGACGCCGATCGCCTTGCCGAGCGTTCCCTCGATCAGATCGATCCGGTTTTCAACGCCGTCGCGCTGGGCGACGCCGCCGCCTTCGGCCCCGTAAAGGCCGACCGCATGCACCTCGTCGAGGTAGGTGAAGGCGCCGTATTTCTCCGCAAGATCGCAAATCCGGCCGATCGGCGCAATGTCGCCGTCCATTGAATAAACGGACTCAAACGCAATGATCTTCGGCCGGCCTTCCGGAATTTCTTTCAAGAGCGATTCGAGGTGCTTCAGATCATTATGCCGCCAGACAAGCTTTGCTGACCGCCCGCCGCGGATCCCTTCAATCATTGATGCGTGATTGAGCTCGTCCGAGAGAATGACGCAGTCCGGCAAAATCCTGGAGAGCGTCGCCAGCGTCGCTTCGTTGGCGACGTACCCGGATGTGAACAGCAGCGCGGCTTCCTTTTTGTGGAGCGACGCCAGTTCGCGCTCCAGAAGCACATGGTAGTGGGTCGTACCGGCGATATTGCGGGTTCCGCCCGCACCGGCGCCCACGCGGTCGGCCGCGGTCTTCATCGCGGCGATGACGCATTCGTGCTGCCCCATGCCGAGATAGTCGTTGGAGCACCAAACGGTGATCTCTTTCGGCGTGGCGCCGCCATAATAGGTTGCGCGCGGAAATTCGCCGCAGCGGCGCTCAATGTCTGCAAAGACGCGATAGCGCCCCTCGGCCTTTACGGCCGCAAGAGCGCTGGCGAAGGCTTTCTGGTAATCGAACGTCACTGCCCGCACGCCGCCTTTTTTTGATCCCAGGATTATTAAGGGGCGTGCGCAGGATTAGGCGAGTCAAATCGGCGGGAAATTCCGGACGTATCGCCGCATTTCCCGTTGATTTCTAAGAATGATTCTCAATTGTTCGCGTCAGAGCCGGTAGCGGACCTGGTCAGCCCAAAACCGCTCAAGCCTTTGCAGCGCCTTGTTGGTCTGCTCCATCATCGGAACATCGACGCCGCCGACCTGCTCGACCGAGCCGAGCTGGCGATCGAACAGTTCGGCCAGACGGTCACGGATATTGAGCCCGGCCGGCGTCAGCGACACGCGTTTCGACCGGCGATCAACGTCGGAGCGCTGGTCGCGGATATAGCCTTTGTCCACCAGTTGCTTGAGGTTGTAGGAGACGTTCGACCCCAGATAATGGCCTCTCGACCGCAGTTCGCCCGGGGTCAGTTCCGCGTCGCCGATATTGTAAAGAAGCAACGCCTGAACTGAATTGATGTCGGTCTGGGCCAGCCGCTCCAGCTCATCCTTGATGACGTCGAGCAGCTGCCGGTGAAGGCGCTCAACCAGGTGCAGCAACTGTAGATATGAACCCCGCAGCGCCTCTGGGTCGGCCGACGTTTTGTCGCCCTTGCCGATCGACGCTCCAACCATCGCACGTTCCACAACCGCCATTTCAACGCCTCACACTACCGGGATCCTGAAGCGACGCTAAGGGAATTCCCTAAAAGGCCGGTTAAATGCGGCAGTTCAATTTCCAATCAAATTGCAAAGACGCCGGTAAGCGGGCATGAAACCTGCGCAATCATTCAAGACGACGAAGATGACGTCAAATCTTTCCCAATCCTTTCCGGACACGCGCCTGCGCCGCCCGCGACAGGCGCACTGGTCCCGGCGGCTGGTCGCCGAGACAACGCTGCGGCCCGACGATTTCATCTGGGCGCTTGTCATCCGGGAGGGCGACAACATCCGCGAGCCGGTGCCGTCGATGCCGGGCGTCTGCCGCCTGTCGGCGGACCAGGCCGTCGCAGCCGCCAGGCAGGCGAAGGCGCTCGGCGTCCCGGCGCTGGCGCTTTTCCCATATACGTCGGCTGAACACCGCAGCGCCGACGCATCCCTCGCCTTCGACCCCGACAATCTCATGTGCCGCGCGGCGCGGGCGATCAAGGACGCCGTTCCGGAAGTCGGCCTGATGGCGGATGTGGCCCTCGATCCCTATACGGATCATGGACATGACGGCTTCCTTGAGGACGGCGCAATCGTCAATGACAGGACGGTGGACGCGCTCGTGCGTCAGGCGATTGTTGAAGCAAAAGCGGGCTTCGACATTGTCGCGCCTTCAGACATGATGGACGGCCGCATCGGCGCGATCCGCAAGGGCCTTGACGCAGAAGGTCTGGAACATGTGCAAATCATGTCCTACGCCGCCAAATACGCCTCGTGCTTTTACGGCCCCTACCGCGACGCGATCGGATCGACCGGCGTGCTCAAGGGCGACAAGCGCACCTATCAGATGGACCCGGCCAACAGCGACGAAGCGCTGCGCGAGGTCGCGCTGGACATCGCCGAAGGCGCCGACAGCGTTATGATCAAGCCGGCGGGGGCCTATCTCGACATCATACGGCGCGTAAAGGATGAATTCCGCATGCCGACTTTCGCTTTTCAGGTCTCCGGCGAATACGCGATGATCATGGCGGCGGCGAACAACGGCTGGATCGACGGGGACAAGGCGATCATTGAAAGCCTGCTTTCCATCCGCCGGGCCGGCGCTGACGGCGTCATTACCTATTTCGCGGAGAAGGCGTCGCGGCTTTTGGGCGCCTAGGGGGCGGCGATCAGGCGATGATCGCCCGCCATTTGCCCGGATCGAACGACCTGATCGAGAACGGCCGCAGTCCCTCATTCTTTGCGATGACATCCTTTCGAATAAAGATCGCGTCGCACTGATAAAAGACGTCGTCGTAATAGGCGGACTCGACAATATCCCAAAGCGTGAAGCCGCTGCGCTCGATCCGCGTCGCGAGATCAGTGAAACGATCCGCCACCATTTCGCTGACGACGCAGGCGACGTCGCTCATTATCCCGGCGGCGCCGTCGATGATTTTTGCGGGCGCGTCGGCGCCGTCGACATCAATTTTCAACAAAAAGGGGCCCTGCCGGCCCGAATTCGGAATCACGGAATCGAGCCGGGCGAGCCTGACGCGCTCTCCCTTCCCGGAAACCCAGGCGTGCGTCACGCCGCCGCCGCCGCCATGGCCGCTCGTCTGGAGAAAACCCTCGCCGTCCATGTCGGACAAGGCGAGTTCAAAGAGGTCGTGTTCAATCCCTGCGTAATTGCGGCGTATGTCCGGGACAAACTCCGCCACGGGTTCGAAGAGCAAATGCGGACGGTCCGGAAAGACTTCAATCAGGGACCCCGTCGCGCGCTGAACGCCGACATCGATGACGCAAGCGACCGGCAGGCCGCGGTCGCGCGCCGCTTTCAGACTGGCGCTCTGCGACAGGCGTATTCGCCTTCTTTTTTCTCGGAAAAACATCAAGCTTCGGCCGGCTCCCTCTCTCCGCCTTCGATCCGGGCGCATCGCCGATCAGACCGCGGGCCCCGATTGCTGTAGGGCAATTCTTGCCCTAGGTCTTGTCAAATTCAGCCGGGAGTTGGCAGGCGGATCTATGAAAGCCCTCGTAAAGGCGAAACGCGAAGAAGGCATCTGGCTTGAGGACGTGCCGGCGCCGGAAATCGGTCCTAACGACGTTCTCATCAAGGTGAAGGCGACCGCGATCTGCGGCACGGACGTCCATATCTACAACTGGGATGACTGGGCGAAAAAAACGATTCCCGTGCCGATGACGGTCGGCCACGAATTCATGGGCGAGATCGTCGAGATCGGATCCGAGGTTCATCCCGAACATTCAAAAATGCGCATCGGCGACCGGGTTTCGGTCGAGGGGCACGTGACCTGCGGCTTTTGCCGCAATTGCCGCGCGGGGCAGCGTCACCTTTGCCGCAACACGCTCGGCATCGGCGTAAACCGGCCCGGCGCTTTCGCTGAATATATCGCGGCGCCCGCGTTCAACGTCTATCGCCTGCCCGATGACATACCCGACGAGATGGGCGCGATTTTCGATCCTTTCGGCAATGCGGTCCATACCGCTCTCGCTTACGAACTCGTCGGCGAAGACGTGCTGATCACTGGCGCAGGGCCCATCGGGATCATGGCCGCCGCCGTCGCGCGCTTCGTCGGCGCGCGGCACGTCGTCATCACGGACGTCAACGAATTTCGCCTAGGCCTTGCGCTCAAGATGGGCGCGTCGCGCGCGGTCAACGTCTCAAAACAGAATCTGCGCGACGTGATGTCCGAACTTGGCATGACAGAAGGGTTCGACGTCGGTCTTGAAATGTCGGGCGCGCCCCCCGCGTTCGCCGCGATGCTGGATGCGATGAATCACGGCGGCAAGATCGCGATGCTCGGCATTATGCCGAACGGCGCCGGCGCCGACTGGGACAAGATCATTTTCAAAGGTCTCGAAATCAAGGGGATCTACGGGCGGAGAATGTTTGAAACCTGGTACAAGATGGGCGCGCTTCTTCAGGCGGGATTGAATCTCAGGCCGATCCTGACCCATCGCATGCCGGTCAAGGATTTCCAGAAGGGTTTCGACGTCATGCGCTCGGGCCAGTCCGGCAAGGTCATTCTGGATTGGTGAACGCCCGTCCTTATTCTTAGGAGAGCGCATAAATGAGACGTCTGCGAAATGCCGCGCTGGTCGCAATCGGCGTTGTCGCCGTCGCAGCGATCCTCGCTGTTTTCGGCGGCTCCGCCATCTGGATGCTGGGCGGCGCTCATTCGCTCGACATCAAGGGAAAAGCGGAAATAGTCGCCGAAGCGCCGGAAACGGATGCATGGACGCAATATGGCGGCGACGCGGGCGGGTCGCGCTATTCGGGGGCTGCCGAGATTACGCCGGCGAATGTTTCAAATCTCGTCCGGGCGTGGAGCTATTCGACCGGAGATTTGAAATCGAAGCCGAAGGCGATCCGCAGGAGCGCCGGCGAAGCGACGCCGATCCTTGTGGAGGAAAGTCTGATATTCTGCACGCCGTTCAACGAGATCATCGCGCTTGATCCCGGGACGGGCGCCGAGAAATGGCGGCACGATCCGAAAATCAATCTCGATCAGCAGCCGGCGAACCAGTTCGTCTGCCGCGGCGTCGCCTACTGGAAAGACGCCGCAGCGTCAGGACGCTGCGCCGCCCGCATCTTCAGCGGCACGAATGACGGACGGCTGCTCTCGGTCGATGCGCGAACAGGCGCTCCGTGCGAGGATTTCGGCGACGCCGGCGTTGTCAGAATCGACCCCGGTCTTGAACTGGTCTGGCCCGGCGAATTCCAGATCACCTCCGCGCCGACAATGGCGGGCGACATCGTCGTCGTCGGGTCTGCAATATCCGATAATGTGCGTGTCGCGGCGCCGTTTGGAACCGTCAGAGCCTATGACGCCCGCACGGGCGCACTTCGCTGGACCTTCGACCCCATTCCCCGCAGCGAGGATGCGCCGAACGCCGCCGACTGGAAGGGTGACTTCCCGCGGATCGAAGGCCACGCCAACGCATGGGCGCCGATGTCTTATGATTCGGTCCGGGGTCTCTTGTTCGTGCCGACCAGCAGTCCTTCCCCCGATTTCTTCGGCGGTCTTCGCCCCGGCGACAATCGTTACGCGAATTCGATTGTCGCCTTGAAAGGCGACACCGGCGAAGTCGTCTGGGCGTTTCAGACCGTGCATCACGACGTATTCGATTATGACGTCCCGGCGCAGCCCGCACTGCTGACGATCAGCAAGGACGGCGAGTCTCGCGATGTCGTTGCGCTGGCGGCGAAGACCGGCCTCCTGTTCGTTCTGGATCGCGATACGGGCGAGCCTGTGCTGCCGGTCGAGGAGCGGGCGGTTCCGCAAGAGGGCGCGGCGCCGGGCGAAGCGCTCTCGCCGACGCAGCCTTTTCCGACTGCAACGCCGCCGATCGTGCCGAACGCCGTCAGGGCTGATGATGCGTTCGGTCTCACCTGGTTTGACAAGCGCGCGTGCCGCAAGGCGATCAAGGCGCTGCGCGCCGACGGGCTTTTCACGCCGCCGACAGAACAGGGAACGCTGTTCCTGCCCTTCACCGGCGGCGGAGGCAACTGGGGCGGCGGCGCCTATGATCCGTCCCGAAACCTGTTCGTGATCAACATGTCGAATGTCGCGCATCTTATTCAGCTCATCCCCGCGGACAAAGTCGAGGCGATGAGAGAGGTGCTTCACGACACCGAAATCGGGCCGCAGAGAGGCGCGCCTTTCGCCATGCGACGCGAGCTGCTGCTGTCGCCGCTGGATTTGCCCTGCACGCCGCCGCCTTGGGGCGTCCTTGCCGGAGTCGACCTGTCGAGCGGCGAAATCGTCTGGCGGCGCACGCTCGGGACGATCGAGGATTTGACCGGCGGCCTTGCGAAGATCGAACTTGGCGTTCCGACGCTCGGAGGCCCGATGATCACGGCCGGCGGCCTCGTCTTTATCGGCGCGACGCTCGATTATTATTTGCGCGCCTTCGACGTATCTACCGGCGACGAGCTCTGGAAAGGTCGGCTGCCGACCACAGCGACGGCGACGCCTATGACTTACGTGTGGAATGGACGTCAATATGTCGTCATCTTCTCCGGCGGTTACTCAAATATCGACACGCCGCCGGGCGATGAGCTCATTGCATTCGCCTTGCCTCAGTGAACGAATGCGGGGGGCCTCACTCTCAATGCGCCGCGGCCTCGGCGCTGAGGCCGTGCGCTAAGAAACCGCCCGACTGGCGCGCCCACAGGTCCGCGTAAAGACCGTGCCTCGCGATCAGCGATGCGTGCGCCCCCTGCTCGACGATCTTTCCGCCGTCAATGACCACGAGGCGGTCGAGCTGCGCAATGGTTGAAAGCCGGTGCGCGATGGCGATCACGGTTTTCCCCTTCATCAACTGGAACAGGTTCTCCTGGATTGCAGCCTCGATCTCCGAATCGAGCGCGGAGGTCGCTTCGTCGAGAACGAGAATGGGCGCATCCTTCAGGAACACGCGGGCGATCGCGATACGCTGGCGTTGGCCGCCCGACAGTTTCACCCCCCGCTCGCCGACCACGGCGTCAAACCCACGTCTTCCACGGCTGTCCTCAAGCGCCTCGATGAAATCGAGCGCGTTGGCGCGCCGCGCCGCCTCCCTGATCGCCGCATCGCTCGCTTCAGGACGCCCATAGGCGATATTGTCGCGGATCGACCGGTGCAGCAGCGACGTGTCCTGCGTCACCACGCCGATCTGCATACGAAGCGAATCCTGCGTGACATCGGCGGTATCGCAGCCGTCGATCAGAATCCGGCCCTTCTCGACGTCATAGAACCTCAGCAACAAGTTCATGAGCGTTGTCTTGCCGGCGCCTGAGCGCCCGACAAGGCCGACCTTTTCACCCGGCGCGATCCTAAGACTGAAGTCTTCGATCACGCCGCCATCCTTGCCGTAATGAAAACTGACATGATCGAATTCAATGTCGCCCTTCGGACGCTCAAGAGTCTTCGCGCCTTGCTTGTCGACGACGTCAAGACGCCGCGTCAGCGTCTCCATGCCGTCATAGACCGTGCCGATATTTTCAAAGAGGCCCGA
>CALKYG010000216.1 GCA_938003575.1 uncultured Alphaproteobacteria bacterium | reverse complement strand
GAAAGGCGCGACGGAGGGCGTGCCGCCCCAAAAACGCGCCGCTCCCGGGGCGTAGCGAAAATTCCGGATGTCGAATTCAAAGGGGTTTTCATGACTGAACCAGCCGACATCGGCCGGCGCGCAGCGCTGGGCGATATCGGGATTGACCCAGAGAAACGACGCCCCGGCGCCGCCGCACAGATATTTCAGCGAGGTGCCGGTGATGAAGTCCGCCCCCCATGCCGCCGCGTCGATTTCAACGCCGCCGGCGGACTGCGCCGCATCGACAATCGTGACCGCCCCCTTTTCCCGGGCGCGGCGAACTATTTCCGGAACCGGCGTCTTGAGGCCGAGATTTGAAAAGACATGCGTCACATGAACGATGTGCGCGTCATCGGCGAACGCGGCCGCCCAGGCGTCCGGATCGGCAAGATGCGGCCCGCTTTTCAGAAATACCGGCTCTAGACCAAGGCGCTTCGCCTGCGCCATGACAAATCCGACGGTCGGAAAATCTTCCTCGGTGAGAATGATCTTTCTTGCGCCCTCGCGCATGGGCAGGGAAAAAAGGATTTTCGTGAGCGCGCTTGAGACATTCGTCTGCGGACATATGTCGGCGGCGCTCGCCCCGATGACGGCGGACAGGTTTTTGCGAAAGGCGTCGATCGCCGACAGCCATTTGGTCCAGATATCGGGATCGCCCGCGCGCCATGGGCCGAGATAGGCCGCGTCCAGAATTTCAGGCGCCGCGCGCGGCATCAGCCCTGCCGAATGCGACAGGAAATACGGGCCCTTCGGCATGTTGAACTGATCGCGGCGCATGAGGCAGAATGACACCCGGCGCCCGTTGAATGTCAATGCGGGACGGAAAGGGCATCCCCGCATGCGCGGTTATTTCGGCGTCGGTTCCGAACGCATTTCAAAGCAGATGAATCTCGGCGCCGTCATGCGCACGGCGCATGCGTTCGGCGCGAGTTTCATTTTTACGGTCGGGTCGCGGCTGAAAGCGCGCGAGGCCGCGCGCTCCGACACCTCAAAAAGCGCTGAACACCTGCCCTTGTACGAATGGGCGAATGTCGAGGAGATGATACTGCCGCAAAAATGCGTGCTGATCGGCGTTGAACTCGATGAACGCGCCGTCGACCTGCCGACATTTCCGCATCCGTTGAACGCCGCCTATATCCTCGGGCCGGAAAAG
>CALKYG010000215.1 GCA_938003575.1 uncultured Alphaproteobacteria bacterium | reverse complement strand
GGGCGGGCTCTATTTCGGCGAAAAGCATGAGGGTGCGGAAACCGCCAGCGACAAATGCGTCTACACCCGCGATGAAGTGGTGCGCGTCGCCCGGATCGCCTTCGAGGCGGCGCGGGCGCGGCGCGGCAAAGTGACCTCCGTCGACAAGGCGAATGTGATGGCGACATCGCGCCTGTGGCGCGCCGCGGTTATTGCGCTGCATGAGACCGAATATCGCGACGTCGAGCTTGACCATGTTCTCGTCGATGCGATGGCGATGAAGCTGATCCAGCGGCCGGCGGCGTTCGATGTTGTGCTCACCGAGAATCTTTTCGGCGATATCTTGTCAGACGAAGCCTCGGTCATCGCGGGATCGATCGGTCTTGCGCCGTCTGCGTCGCTCGGCGAGGGGACGCGCGGATTGTATGAGCCGATCCACGGTTCAGCCCCGGACATCGCCGGGCAGGATGCGGCGAACCCCTCGGGCGCCATTCTCTCCGGCGCCATGCTGCTGCGCTTTAGCCTGAAACGCGACGACGCCGCGCGCGCGGTCGAGCGCGCGGTTGAAGAATCGATCGCCGCGGGTTTCGGAACAATCGATATCGGCGGCAGGGATTCCTGCAGCGAATTCGCGGAACGGGCGGCGTCGGCGATCAGACGCTGATCCCGGTTTTGCGTTTCACGCCGAGAGCGCTAGTTTCCGGCGAGCGGCGAATGCCGCGATCTCATAACCGGAGACCAGAGTGACCGAGCAGGGCGCGCGCGACGACTATCCGGTTAGCGACATCGACCTTTTTGCGCCGGATGCGCTTCGCGATCCATTTCCGCTCTACAAGATTATTCGCGACCTGGGGCCGGTCGTGCGTCTTTCCAGGATCGACATCCTTGCGATCAGCCGCTTTTACGACGTGCAGGCGGCGCTCCGCGCGGCGCACATTCTCGTTTCCGGCGAAGGAATCGGCTTCAACAGCATCGCCAACCGGCAAACGCCGGAGCGCGGCGTGCTGACCTCCGACGGAGAGCGGCATCGGAAACTGCGCAGCGTGCTTGCGCGTCCCCTTGGACCGGGTGCGCTGCAACAGCGGCGCGGCCTCTTGAAATCGCTGATCGATACGCAGGTCGAGCGTTTGGTCGGCGCCGGGACCTTTGACGCCGTTCCGGCATTATCGCGACACCTGCCGCTGAAGGCGGTGACGATGCTGGTCGGCCTTGATGAGTCAAATCGCGCAAAAATGCTCGATTGGGCGGCTGCGTTTTTCAACACGCTGGGACCGATGCCGCAGGATCAGGCGGCGTTTTCGCCGGAATTGCTCGCCGATCTCGAGTTGCTGAACGAACTGCGCGAATTCTTTGCGAGCGTCGATCCGTCTCTTCTCGCGCCTGGTTCCTGGTCGGCCGAGCTGTTCGACGCCGTAGGCGCCGGACGGCTGACGGATCTCGAGGCGAGGGGGGCCTTGAGGGCGTTCGTTCTGCCGAGCCTCGACACGACGATCTATGCAAAGGCCAATCTGCTTTACAATCTCGCGCGCCATCCCCTTCAATGGCGACGCCTGAAGGAGAACCGCGCTCTGGCGGCGAGCGCGGTCATTGAGAGCGTGCGGCACAGCGCCGTCGTGCGCGCCTTTTCCCGGTTCGCCGCAGAAGACTATGACGCCGGCGACGTGTTCATCCCGAAGGGAACGCGCGTAATGGTGATGTTCGGCTCAGCGAACCGGGACGAACGCCGTTACGAGCACCCGGACCTTTTCGATGTCGCGCGCAATCCGCGCGATCAGCTGGGCTGGGGCACCGGACCGCATATGTGCGTCGGCATGCACCTTGCCAAGCTCGAGATGGAGCTGCTGCTCGAAGCATTGCTCGACCATGTGGAAACGATTGAAGCGGATGAGCCGACATTCGGCGTCAACGCCGGTCTTTACGGCATCGACTGTCTTCCTATGCGGCTGACGTGAGCGCTTTTCGTGCGATCAGGGACGCAGGTCCGCTTCAACGAGGCGCGGCCCTTTGATTTCCAGCGCGTCTTTCAGCGCAGCACGGAACTCTTCCGCCGTTTTCGCGCGCGCCGCGGGCACGCCCATCCCGTGCGCCAGCTCGACCCAGTCGAGCATTGGATTTGAAAGGTCGAGCAGGGAGAGGGCTTTGGGTCCGGGATTGCCGGCGCCGACGCGGGCGAGTTCAATATTGAGTATCGCGTAGCTCGCATTGTTGAGAATGATCGTCGTCACGTTGAGTTTTTCGCGCGCCATCGTCCACAGCGCCTGCACCGTGTACATCGCGCTGCCGTCCGCTTGCAGACAGATGACTTTCCGGTCCGGACAAGCGATCGCGGCGCCGATACCGGCGGGAAGCCCGAATCCGATTGAGCCGCCTGTCAGCATCAGCCAGTCATGCGGCGCCATGCCTGCCGTCATCGGGAAGGTCGCGAGGCCGGCGGTCGCCGCCTCATCAATGATGATTGCGTCTTCCGGGCACAGTTCGGCAAGGCCAGCGGCGACGCCGGCGGGATCGAGCTTGCCGGCCGCTTTCGGCGGAATGAATGCAGCCTGCGCTTTCGCGTGAGTCTTGGCGGCGCCGATTGCATCGGCAAGGGAACGCAAGGCGTCAAGCGCGTCGACACGAGCATCCGCAAGCTCAATGATTTCGGCGTCAGCGGGCGACAGCCAGCCTGGCTTTCCGGGATAAGCGAAGAAGGCGACTGGCGGTTTGGCGCCGACGAAGACGATCTTCTTCAATCCACTCAGGTAGTCCGACGCCATCTCGCCGAAATAGGGAAGGCGTTCGACCGGAACGCGGCCTCGACCCCGTTGCAGCCGCGTTGCAAATGTTTCGCACAGGATCCGTGCGCCGGTCGCTTCTGAAATTCGGCCAGCTTCGTTCAACGCCTCTTCGCGCAACGCCATGCCGCCGAGAAAAAGCGCAGCGTGCTCGCCGGATTTCAGCGCCGTTGCAGATTTCCTGATCAGCGCATCATTTGCCTTCGGAACCGGCTTCGGCGCGGCCGCCGCCGCGACGCCGTTCGCGTCTTCCCAGGCGAAGTTCGCCGGCGCAATCAGGGTGGCGACGGCGCCTGGATACTTCATGGCCTGCGAGACCGCCTCGGCGCCGTCTGTCGCCAGCGCGTCAGGCGAGCCGGATGTTTTCACCCAATCGGAGAAGGGACGCGCCGCGCCTTCGATATCCGACGTCAGCGGGGCGTCGAACGCGCGATGATAGGTTGCATGATCGCCGACTATGTTGACGACCGGCGAATGCGCGCGCCGCGCATTGTGGAGGTTCGCGGCGCCGTTGCCGAAGCCTGACCCGAGATGAAGCAGCGTCGCCGCCGGTTTGTCCGCCATGCGCCCGTAACCGTGCGCGGCCCCGGTGACGACGCCCTCAAAAAGACAAAGGACCCCGCGCATTTCCGCATGTTTGTCGATCGCCGCGACGAGTTGCATTTCGGATGTGCCGGGATTGGCGAAACAAACGCGAACGCCCGCCCGGTATAAAGTGTCTATAAGCGCTTCGGCGCCGTTCATGGACGTCTCTCCGTTCCTGCGAGATTTTCGTAATAGTCTGCGCCGCGGCCGCTGTTCGCCTCTGAGATGACATACTCGCGGATCGCCTCGGACGTTTCCTTGTCGAGAATGGCGCTGAAGTTCCCCATGCCGAGAGAGGCTCTGGCGCCGCCGCGGACCACCGCATCCCAAAGCTCGGCGTCGCCGAGCAGGGGTGAGTAACGCAGGTTCGGGACGAGGCCGGAACTCATCGCGCGGTCGCCATGGCATGCGGCGCAGATTTCCATATAGGCTCCAAGGCCCGTTGCGACGACTTCCGGAGAGGCGTTTGCGGCCGGCGGCGTCAAATACGCCTGTACCGGAGGGGAAAGAGAGGGCAGGTCCGCCTTTGCGCCGAGCTTGAACGTCAGGACCCGCCCCACTTTCGCCTCGCTTCCCGTGGGCACGATGCCGCCGGCGAGGAGAGCGTAGACGCCGCCCCATCCGGTCGCCACCGTCACATATTGTTCACCGTCGATTTCATAAGCGATTGGCGCAGCCACAACGCCGGTCTGCGTGAAGAATTTCCAGAGCTGTCTCCCGGTCGCAGCATCGTAAGCGGCGAAATGCGCGTCCGACGCGCCCTGAAAGACAAGGCCGCCGGCTGTCGCCAGAACGCCGCCGTTCCACGGACCGAAATGTTCAAACGACCAGCGCGCTTCCTGTTTGACGGGGTCCCAGGCGATAAGACGACCTTGCAGCATCGAGCGAAGCGCTTTCGCGGTCGCCTCGTCGTCAGGCAGCGTGCCTAGCGCGAGTTCGGCGCCGGTGTTCCATGCGCCGCTCTTCGCCCTGAATTCTCCAACATCGCCATAGACGAACGGAATTTGCTGCGC
>CALKYG010000214.1 GCA_938003575.1 uncultured Alphaproteobacteria bacterium | reverse complement strand
GAACTGGTCGACGATTACATTGAAAGAACGGGAACGAATTAGTCTGTTCCCCAGCGAGCGCCGCGTCACATCGCGGCGCTCGCCGCCAATATGCGATCCGCGTGTTTCAAGGAAGAAACAGTATCAAGCCTGAAGCCGCGCGCCGGCGCTGACGTCAGCCATGCGCCAATCACATCCAAGGTTTCGGACCGTGGATGACAAATGACGATTGCATATCCCGTCTTGACTGCAATTCGTTCCGCAAGGTGCAGTTGACGGCGGATATTGGCCGCCCCTGGTTCAGAGTCGAGAAACACGTCTCGCACAAACACGTCGGCGCCCACGGCGGCGCCGGCCCGGGAGCCTGCGCTTGATCCCGTTGTAAGCGAATCGATGAAAAATGCTCCCCTTTGATCAAGGTAGGAGAGGACCCGCTTCATCATCTGCTCATCGCGCGTAAATTTCGATCCCATGTGATTATTGACGCCGACATATCCTTCAAATCGGCCCAAATTCCATGAAAGGGCGTCAAACAGCTCCTGGGCTGACATTCCCAGGGAGAGGCTATTGGGGCCTGGATCGGCGCCGCCCGACGGCTCCATCGGCAGGTGGAGCAGAATATCGTCGCCGCGTTCCCGCGCCCTGTCCGCCTGGATCTGGACATCTCGCGCATATGGAAGAAATGACAAGGTCACAGGGCCCGGCATCGACATGATCCGGTCAAACGCCGCCCGGTCGAGACCCATGTCGTCGAATATGATTATCAGCCTCGGCGCCGAGTTTCCTTGCAGCTGCGCACCAACTGTCGGAACCGTTAACCGCTCCGGCGTCTCGCCGACGGCGATGCTGGCGATCATCTCCGCGCGGCTTCCGGTTGAACCGGCCAGCGGAGCGTCGCGCAAGTCCAGCTCGACCGCATAACTTGCCCTCGCATCGCCCATTCGTCCTGTGACGGCCGCGCCGACGATGCCTGCCGCCGTGCCTACGACGGCCGCCGCGATCGCGGTCCATGCGCGCCGGATGCGAAAATCGGCGCGTCGTCCCATAGGATCAGACGGGGGGAAAATTTCAACCCGCGCCTTCCTCCCACGGCGGCAAGCGGCTGAAATGCGGAAATCGCTTAATTTCACGGACCTTAACTCTTAATCGGGCGCAGGCGCCGGCATTTGAGAGGATGGCGTATTGCCCCCCGGCGGGCGAGTGACGCATTGTGCCTGCAATGATTCTGATGATCGACAACTATGACAGCTTCACCTGGAACCTGGTCCACTTGATTGGCGGGCTCGGATTCGAGGTTGAAGTTGTCCGGAATGACGCAATTACGGCGGCGGCGGCTGTAGAATCCGGCGCCGAGGCGATTGTGATCTCCCCGGGACCCGGGGAGCCGAGGAGCGCCGGCGTCTGCGTCGAGACAATTCAGCAGGCTTTTGAGACCGGCGTTCCGGTCTTCGGCGTTTGCCTCGGCCTTCAGTCAATTGCGGAGGCGTTCGGCGGAAAAGTCGTCCGCGCAAGACAGGTGATGCACGGCAAGACGAGCCTGATCAAACATGAAGGACTAGGACTGTTCAATGGCCTGCCTGACCAATTCGCCGCCGCCCGATACCATTCGCTCGTCGCGGATCGCTCAAGTTTGCCGAATTCGTTGAGAATCACCGCAGCGGCCACAGACGACGGCGAAATCATGGCGCTTGAGCATGTTTCGGCGCCGATCGCGGGCGTGCAATTCCACCCGGAAAGCATTGCGTCGGAATTCGGCGAGAGAATCTTCAAAAACTTTCTCGCAAATTCTCGACTGGATTCTCTTTGTAGATGACCGACTTTTCGGGATTCCTGTCGATCGCGCGAAGCGGTCGACCGCTCGCCGGCGCGGAAATGCGTGCGGCCATGGACGCCCTGCTGGAGGGGAACGTGGCGGCAGACTCGATCGCCGAGTTTCTGCTCGCAATCAGAAATCGCGGAGAAACAGTTGAAGAATTAATTGCGGCGGCGGAAGCGATGCGGGCGCGAGCAATTCGAGTTGAGGCGCCCGAAGGCGCCGTCGATACATGCGGCACTGGCGGCGACGGCGCAGATACATTCAACATCTCGACAGCGGCGGCTCTGGTCGTCGCCGGATGCGGCGTTCCGGTTGCAAAGCACGGCAACCGTGCGGCCAGTTCGAAGTCCGGCTCATCCGACGTGCTGGCTGCGCTCGGCGTGAACATTTCCGCATCGCCAAGCACGATCGCACGTTGCATTCGCGACGCAAATGTCGGCTTCATGTTCGCTGCTTACCACCATCGCGCCGTTGCGCATGTCGCCGACGTGCGGAAGAGACTGGGCGTCCGCACGATATTCAATCTTCTCGGCCCGCTTTCCAACCCCGCCGGAGCCAAGCGGCAACTGATGGGGATATATGATCGAACCCTGACCGAACCGCTTGCAGCCGCGCTCGGCGCTTTGGGCGCAGAACGCGTCTGGGTCGTTGCAGGAAAAGACGGGCTGGATGAGTTGACGACGACGACGAGCTCATACGTCAGCGAATATCACGACGGCGCCGTAAGGAACTTCGAGATATTCCCCGAGGACGTCGGGATCGAGCGTTCGTCGCTTGAATCGTTGAAAGGCGGAAAGCCGGCGGAAAATGCTGCGACGATCAGGGAGCTGCTGCACGGTCGGCCAGGGCCTTTCCGGGATATAACTGTTTTGAATGCAGCGGCCGCCCTCGTCATAAGTTCGCGAGCCAAATCGCTGCGTCACGGCGCAGAATTGGCGGCGCTGTCAATCGATAGCGGGCGCGCTTCAGAAGCGCTTGAAAAGCTCATTGCAATTTCACATGAACCGGACCGATGACGATCCTGGATGAAATAGTCGCGTACAAGCGCAAAGAAGTGGATGCCTCCAAAAACGCGGCGTCCCTTGAGGCGCTGGAGGCTGTCGCTAGGGCCGCCCAAGCGCCGCGAGGATTTGAAGCGGCCCTGCGCCGCCGGGCCGCCGGCGGCGGCGTTGCGTTAATTGCTGAAATCAAAAAAGTCAGCCCCTCAAAAGGGCTGATCAGGCCGGACTTTGACCCCGGGGCCCTTGCTCGCGCCTATAAACTCGGCGGCGCAACATGCCTTTCCGTGCTCACTGACGGACCGAGTTTTCAAGGGTCGCCTCGATGTCTGATGCAAGCGCGTGATGCGGTTTCCTTGCCAGTGCTGCGCAAGGATTTCATGATCGACCCCTATCAGGTGGTCGAAGCGCGGGCCTGGGGAGCGGACTGCATTCTCTTGATCATGGCCTGCATTTCGGACGGATTGGCGGGCGAATTGTCGGCGGCGGCGCGCCAATACGCGCTCGATGTGCTTATCGAGGTGCATGACGAAGAGGAGATCGACCGCGCGCTTGCACTCGGCCACGGCATGATCGGCATCAACAATCGCGACCTTAGATCGTTTTCAACGGATCTGAGGACAACCGAACGCCTCGCCCCAAACATCCCCGGGGACAGGCTCGTCGTTGCGGAAAGCGGCATCGAGAGCCATTCCGATGTTTCAAGGCTTAAAGCCGCCGGGGCCAACGCCTTTCTTGTCGGAGAAAGCCTGATGCGGCGGGAGGATGTCGCGACGGCGACGCGGGCCCTCCTGAGCGGCGTCACGAGCGCCTGATTGCGCTTCCGAATCATGGAGATAGCCGACACGACCCGCCTTGACCGGCCTAAAGAACATCAGTAGAACGTTGTCGATTTGTTCTATCGTCGTTTCGCACCCGGTAGGGTGCGCTCGCGGAACGGACGTTTTCTCACGGCACGGAGGTGCGCCAATGTTGACCGAGAAACAGCGCGAATTGCTGGTTTTTATCAATACCCGGCTGACTGCGACAGGCGTATCCCCGTCATTCGATGAGATGAAAGAGGCGCTGAACTTGCGGTCGAAGTCGGGCATCCACCGACTTATCACCGCGTTGGAAGAACGAGGCTTCCTGCGGCGCCTCCCCAATCGGGCTCGAGCGCTTGAGGTCCTTCGCCTTCCTGATGAGGCCTCAACCCTCAAAAAGGAGACGGCCAGGTTCGCGCCCTCCGTCATTGCGCCGAATTTCGCCTCCCGGCGCGGTACGACGCCCGGTCGAGGCCGGGCGCCGGCCAACAACGGCGGCGGGGCGGAAGAGTTGCCGGTCCTGGGCAGGATCGCCGCCGGCACGCCGGTTGAAGCCATTCAGCATGAAGTGGATCGCATTGCCGCGCCTGAAGCCTTGCTGCGCGGCGGCGACCATTACGTTCTGGAGGTTCAAGGTGAATCGATGATCGACGCCGGGATTTTCGACGGAGACTACGCGATCATCCAAAAGACCGATGACGCGGCGAATGGTGAAATCATCGTCGCGCTTGTGGACCGGGAAGAAGCAACGCTCAAACGCCTTCGACGAAAGGGCGCGTCAATCGCGCTCGAAGCGGCAAACCCCGCTTTCGAGACCAGGATCTATGGGGCCGATCGTGTAACCATTCAGGGCCGTTTGGTCGGCCTGATGCGGAAATATTGATGGCGTCAGCCGCTCCAGGGCCGATGCCCCCTTCGTTGCGAAACACTTTCAATTCTGAACCCGTCATTGGATAGGTAAATTGAGTGCGCACCGTTGCGGTGGGCGTCTTTGCGATCAAGTATCGGAGCGTTGCATCCATCCCGGTCCCTTTT
The DNA here is from genome assembly GCA_938003575.1 of uncultured Alphaproteobacteria bacterium. Lineage (GTDB taxonomy): Bacteria > Pseudomonadota > Alphaproteobacteria > Caulobacterales > Parvularculaceae > Amphiplicatus. The sequence goes on along the minus strand of CALKYG010000214.1, from coordinate 275 downwards.
TGACACGGGATAAAGCGCGATCACCAAATCTGCTCTAAGGCAATCCTCAAGAAGGCCGATTTCGTTCGCTGAAATCGAAAAATTCTTCCCTGCGAGTTCCAGAACGCATCCATTCTCATCGCATGGGAATCGTTCCCGGATTAGCAGAGCCTTCGCTCGCTGGGTGTCGAGGCCCGATTGTTCCATCCATACGCCAGAGTCAAACCGCCCTTTTCGCCGATCGTAGACAGCGAAAGCGCGGCTTACGGATTCGGAGTTTAAAACGACGCCGACAT
>CALKYG010000213.1 GCA_938003575.1 uncultured Alphaproteobacteria bacterium | reverse complement strand
CAGCCCGGAATCGTAGAAACGCGTCGTGAATTCATTGTTGGGAAGATCGCGCTGGATCAGGAACTCGCCGCGCAGGAAACTGCGCATGGTCTCGGTGTTGTAGCGCAGATTGGTCGAGATGACGCTGCGGGGGTTGTCGTCGAAACTGCCCAAGGGCGAGGGATTGTCCTCGCGGCGCTTCGATATCTGGCCGATGCCGCCGGTTATCGAGGCGTCGCCGTTGAAGCCGAGCTTGGCGTCCTTCTTGTAGATGATGTTGATGACGCCGGCCATGCCTGCGGCGTCATATTTGGCGGAGGGATTGGTGATAATCTCGATGCGGTCGATATTGTCGGCAGGGATGGTGTCGAGCCCTTTCTGCTCGCCATAGCCAGTCTGCGCCGACTGCTTGCCGTCCTGCAGGATGACGACGCGGTCGCTGCCGCGCAGGCGCACCTTGCCGTCCTGTTCGAGCGTTACGCCGGGCAGGCTCTTCAGCGCATCGAGCGCAGTTCCGCCGGCGCGCGCCGTATTGCCCTCAAGCGAGAATGTCGCCTTGCCGGGCTCGACGCCAAGGGAATCACGCCGCTCCGCGGTGACGACCACTTCGTCGACCGGCGCAGCCGCCGTCGGCGCGCGGCGCAGCGCGATGCGGCCGAGATCGTAGATGCTGTTCTTCCTGCCGATTGTCAGCTGGCGACTGGCCGTTTTAAATCCGAAACTTTCCGCCTCCAGGCGATAGTCGCCGGGCGGCAGGCCGGCGATCGCAAACCGGCCTTCGGACGTCGTCAGCGCGCCCGTCAAGGGATCGCCGCCGGCTGCGGGATAGGCGAAAACGCTCGCCGATCCGATCGGCGCGCCGGTTTCGTCAACGACGCTTCCGGAGACGATGGTTTCGGTTTGCGCCTCGGCGGGAGCAACGAGCGATATCGCGGCGAAGCCCGCCGATATTGGTGAGGAAAAACGCATAAAATGGCCCCTGACACTTTCCCTTCACGCTTCGATGGACAGAAGGGCGCGCCAACGCTTCGCACCGACGAGCTCTATTCCCAGAGCGTTAACGTCAAGTCAACTCCGGATCGCCGAAGGGCTTTGCGATCGCGCCCCGTTTCAATCGTCGAGAGTCGCCGGACGAACGCGACGACCATGAAAGGCTTCAAGGCGCGCTCTTCCGTCCTCGGATACGCCGGCGCGGCTGACAGGCTGGGGACACTGCAAACTGCGCAGCGACGACCGGGCGCCGTTGCTGCGCCGCCTCATCTGTGATGGATCGCACTTGATGCCAGGCAAGATCGGTCTTCAATGTAACGAATCGTCGATTGAGGTCTTCAAGCGAAAGGACTTGTCATGACGCCTGAACAGGTCAAGCGATCCCCCGAAAGCGGGGCGGATGTCTTGCGCTTCTGGTTCGTGCAAGCCGGAAAGAAGAAATGGTTTCGCGGCGGGCCGCCCTTCGACGCGGAGATTCGGGCGCGTTTTGCCGGTCACCACGCGGCGGCGGCCGCCGGCCTTCTTGAATGCTGGCGCTCAACGCCGGACGGGGCGCTCGCACTGCTGATCATCCTCGACCAGTTTTCGCGCAATCTCTTCCGCAACGACGCGCGGGCGTTCGCCTGCGACGCCTATGCGCGCCTCGTCGCAAGCGAAGCGATTCGCCGCCGCTTCGACAAGGTCGGCGACATTGAGCGGCGCCCCTTCTTCTATTTGCCGTTCATGCATTCCGAGGGTCTTGGCGACCAGGACTTCTCCGTCCGGCTCTTCAAGGCGACAATGCCGGGATCGGTGAACTATCCGCATGCGGTCGAACATCGCGAGATCATCGCGCGCTTCGGCCGCTTTCCCCATCGCAACGCCGTCATCGGGCGCACGCCGCGTCCCGAGGAAGCCGCCTATCTTAGGCAGGGCGGCTTTCGCGGCTGAGGGGCGCTAAGCCGCCCGCTCCGCGAACTGGCCGTATTTGCGGAACCGGACGAGATAGGCGGGAACGATTGATTCAACCGTTTTTGGCGCGACGCCGAGATCGCCGATCGTCAGCGCACCCTCACTGACGACATTGTCTGTCTTCAACAGCTTGATCTGGTCGCGCGTGATCGGCGGCGAAAGAAAAGGCAGCGCGCCGAGGCATTCGCCGAAAAAGCCCATGAGCGGCGCTATCGCGAAGGGAACGGGCGCGAGAATGCGGTTCAGATGCGCCTCGGCGAGCGTGAATTCCAGGAGTTCCCGGAAAGTATAGATGCGCGGGCCGCCGAGTTCATAAGTCGCGCCCTGCGCTTCGGGACGTTCAATCGCGGCGCAGACCGCGTCAGCGACATCGTCGACATAGACCGGCTGGAATTTCGTCGCGCCGCCGCCGATCAGAAGCGGCAACGGAGCAAAAGGCGGCGCCATAGACATCAGTGTGGCAAACTTGTTGAAAAACTGATCCTCCGGACCGAAGACCACTGACGGGCGGAGAATCGTCGCGGACGGAACGGCCTCGCGCACCGCGCGCTCGGCCTCACCCTTCGTCCGGGCGTAAAGACTGTCGCTTTCCTCATCCGCCCCGATCGCCGAAACATGAACGAAAGACTGAACCCCCTCTTTCGCCGCGGCGGCGGCGATAGCGGCCGCGCCATGCGCCTGCACCCGGGAAAAGCTCTGCGCGCCTTCCTGGTGCAGGATGCCGACGAGATTGATGACAGCATCAGCGCCGGCGATCGCCCGTTCGATGGATGGACGGTGGCGGATATTCGCCTGGAAAAGCTGGACCTGGCCGACAGCGCCCATCGGCCTCAGGAACTGCGCGTGGTGAGGCCGGCGGACGGCGGCGCGCACGCGCCAGCCGCGCTTGGCGAGCTCTCGCACGACATTGCGGCCGATGAATCCCGACCCGCCGAAAACGACCGCCAGCCTGCCCGTCATGGGTTCCATTTCTCCGTCAAAACCGGGCCGAACGCCTATCTGAATTTTCCCTTTGAGACAACGCGCAAGCCCGTCGCATGGCGCGCGCAATCGCCGATCATTGACAATCAGGGACGCCCTCACCTAAGTCACGCCCGAGTGCCCAGATGGCGGAATTGGTAGACGCACCAGTTTCAGGTACTGGCGCCGCGAGGCGTGGAGGTTCGAGTCCTCTTCTGGGCACCATTGACGAAAATAACC
>CALKYG010000212.1 GCA_938003575.1 uncultured Alphaproteobacteria bacterium | reverse complement strand
TTTCCGTCTCCCATGCCGTAAAGCCGTCGATGACCGACCGGGAATCGTGCGTCTGGTTCGGCCCGGGTTTCGTGACGTGATAACCGTGCTTGCAGGCGAACGCCTCATTGTCCGTGAATTGCTGGATGTTCGGTTCGACGATCGGCTGATTGACGAAGCGGAAGGATGCGCGTTGGAGCGCCATGTCGGGAGCGATCGGCGTCGGATCCGTGATGTCGCTTCCGCGATTCATGAAGACGAAGCCGTTGCCGCCATGCATCCCTGCCGCGATGTTGTCGTGGATGCGAAGCAGACGACCTTGAAACCAGTAGCCGTCGCCGGTGCGGGCCAGGTCGAACGCATGAACCGATGCGCCGTCCTTGACGATTTCAGCAACGCCCTCGGATTTGATCGCAATGTTGGAGACCCAGGCCCCGCGTTCGTCGCCGCTTTCGGCGACGAACGAAGAGCCGAAGGCGTTATAAACAGCGTTATCGTGCAACAGCGCGACGCCGGAATGCTGCGCTATGCCCCAACCGGGGGAGCCCCAGACGGCGACATTGCGAACATCGGCCGCCAGCGTCGTTCCCGGTCCGCCAGCTCTGTGCAGGTGCAGGGGATAGCGGCCTTTGAAATTTGAATCCGGCAATGGCGGCGTGATGCTCCCGGCTGCAAAGGCGCGTCTCGATTTGTCAGTACGCCCCAGATCGTCAAACTCGGCGCTCCGAATGACTGTTTGCGGCGACATGAACATCGTATGCCCGCGTTCGTGGACAGGCGCCGAGCTCGCGTTCTCCGTGTAGATCCTTACATTCCGGGAGAAGTTCGCAAGATAGGGCGTCAAGTCGGCGTAGGGACCGTCATGATCGAACTGCAAAGCTGGCGTCACGGTGACTGAAGAACCGTTGATCGCCGTGATTGTCAGCTCTTCGTCCTGCGGATTGATGAAGCGCCTGATCCCGTTTGCATCAACGGTGAACTTCACGCGGTATGTGCCGGTGAGGACGACCCTGTCTCCGACCTGCCAGCCGCTGGGCGCAGAGGACAACGCAATCGTCGTCGCGCCTTTGAGCGGCGCCGTCGCCGCGCGCACCTTGGTCGTTTTCGCCGCGCCGTGAATATTTGTCTTGGACGCTGAGACGAATCCTTTCCCGAGAAGGTTAGGATCGGTCGATACGTCGATTGCGCCAGTTCTGGGGAATGCGATCTCTGCGGTGACGCCCGGCGCGATCGGCGCGTTTGGGGAGCCGATCCAGATTTCACCGCCTTGTGCGACATAAAGAAGGTCTGTCCGAAGGCGCGTGTTTGCATTGCGTGCAAATTCAAGACAGCCGTCTACGCGCACGCTGTCGAGCGTCGACGACAATCTCGCGTCAACGATGACGCCGACTCCCGCCGGGATAACGACGGCTCCCGCTGACGGCACGGTTCCGCCCCAGGTTGCCGCGTCAGACCATGCGCCGGAACGCACGGCGCGCGCCCCGCGGTCTGACGGCGCGATCGTATTCACTGCGGCGATGTCCGCGGCGTGATGCGCATGCAGCGCAATGATGTCCGTGCTCATCGTCGCGCATGAGACGAGCGATGCGCCTGTGGGTGACGGGTTCGGAGCAGGCGTAGGCGTAGGCGTCGGCGCCGGCGTCGAACCGCCGCCGCCCGTGCAAGCCGCCAGAAAATGAACAAGGATTGCCAAACTTGCGGCCCTCGCATTGAGGGGGGTCGGCATGAAGAATTTTTTACCCAAGGGGCGACACCTTTAATAACGCAACAGCAGATGCAGGAACCCCCGCAACCTCGTTAATGTGCCCTCGTTTAATTATTAAGTTACAAATAATTGATGGCGCCTTTTCGCCATCGGCGGTTCAATTCGCAGGTTTCACGGAAAGCCGGAGGCGCGTTGCGTACTGAGCGCGCGCCGGCGCCTGCTCCTCGCGCGGGCTTCCTTCGACACAATCGCATTGTGAGGCGCCGCCATCCCGCAACCAATAGTTTCAGATAATTGATCAGATGTCCGACAGATCGCCTCGTTACGATCAAGTGGAGATCGCTCTGGACGCTTCCGGATCGCGTACGGACGGTTTTCGTTTTTCGGCATTCTTTCAGGCCGTCCAGCCCGCCGCGATGACGCGGATCAAGGCCGCCCGTCCGTCCGGAATTTAAGACATCCAGTCCCGCGGTGATCTCCAAAGAAAATCGTTTTTGCCTGACAGGGGGCGCCGGCCAGGCCGCGACAACCCGGCAATCCGCCGCACAGGGGCTTGTTGCGTCGCGGCGGGGGCCGTGCTAACGGCGTCGCCATTCGCGTCGAGGGGCCGGTTGCGCGCGCAGGTTCGGACCCTAAAATCGCTGTAAATTCAATTTGTTAGGCGCTGCGTGGCGCCGGACCGAACGGGAGCTTAAACGCCCTCATGTCTTCGGACGCTGCACCTTCGCCGACTATCTCCGCCGCCGCCCGCCGCTATGCGGAAGCGCTTTTCGATCTGGCGCTGGAGCAAAAGGCGCTTGAGGCTGTCGAATCGGACCTGAAAGCGCTCCGCCGGTCGATCGAGGCGTCCGCCGATTTTCGGTCTTTCCTCAAAAGTCCCGTCTATGGCGCCGAGGACAAGGCGAGAGCCGTTGCGGCCATTGCCGAAAAATCCGCACTTTCCGGTTTGACGCGGAATTTTCTCGCCGTCGTCGCCGCCAATCGCCGTCTTTTCCTGCTTGAAAGCATGATGATCGCCTTCGACCGCCGCCTTGCGGACCATCGCGGCGAGGTTTCGGCGGAAGCGATCGCCGCCGCGGCGCTCAATGACGAACAGATGAAGCGGCTCAGGGGCGAGATCGAGCGCGCTGTTGGAAAAGCCGTCAATCTTTCCGTCAAGGTCGACCACGACCTGCTTGGCGGCATGATCGTCAAGGTCGGATCGAAAATGATCGACTCGTCCCTCAAGACCAAACTCAATCGACTGAAATCCGTGATGAAAGAGGCTTGAAGC
>CALKYG010000211.1 GCA_938003575.1 uncultured Alphaproteobacteria bacterium | reverse complement strand
GTCACCGGAACTGAAACCCTTCGAGCAGATCGATGCGGCGAACAGCCTCGCCAAGGTCGAGCCCGATCTCGCCCGCTTCGTCAACGCGGTGCAGGTCTATCCCTTCATGGAAGGCGCGCTCTACCGGCTTTACGCCGCTCCGGAACAGGTGACCGACATCGCGCTCGAGCCGGGCGAGCGGTTGAACTCCGTGTCGGCCGGCGACACCGTGCGCTGGGTCGTCGGCGACACTTCAAGTGGCGGCGCCGGCGGGAGCGGCGCCGCAGCGGGCGAGCGGGTTCATATTCTCGTCAAGCCGATTGCGCCGGGTCTTGCGACTAATCTCGTCATCGCCACGGACCGGCGCGCCTATCACCTCGAAATGCGCTCTTTCCGCGAAACCTATATGGCGGCGATCTCCTGGATCTATCCGCAGGACCAATTGGTGAAGCGCCGCGAGGAAGCGGTGCGCGCGAAAGCAGCGGAAGACTTTGTAGTCGCCCCTGCCATCAATCCTGAGCATCTGAAGTTCCGCTATGAGATCGAGGGCGACCGCCCGCACTGGCGCCCCGTTCGTGCTTTCGACGATGGCGAGCAGGTCTTCATCCAGTTCCCGGAGACGATCGCGCAAGGCGAGGCCCCGCCGCTCTTCGTCTTGTCGCGCGACGGCAAGCCCGAGCTCGTCAATTACCGCATGCGCGGGAATTACTATGTCGTCGACCGGCTGTTTTCGGCGGCGGAGCTGCGTCTTGGCGAAAAACGCCAGTCGGTCGTGCGCATCCTCCGCACCGACCTCAAAGGGCGCATCTGAGATGAGCGCCGTTGCCCAGGACAAACGTCAAAAGGACGAACCGGACGCGCTGCGCTTGCGCGCGGCGCCGCGCGCCGTCACGCGCTTGAACAGGAACGCGCTGATGATCGCCGCGGGCGGCGCAGGCCTTCTCATCTTCGCCGCGGCGAGCCTCGCCTTGAAGCCGCCGCGCGCGTTTGATGAGGCCGCGCCCAAGGAACTCTATAATGTCGAGACCAAGCCCAAAGCCGAAGGCCTCGAGGCGCTTCCGAAATCCTACGCCGAGGTGAAGCCGCAATTGGGCGCGCCCTTGCCGGGGGACCTCGGCGCCGCGCTCCTCGAAGCCGAACGATCGCTCGCCGCGTCGGGCGACGAGGGTTTTCTCGAGCGTCCGGATTATGCGGCCCTGTCGCCGACCCCGTTCCGGAATTCCCCCGAGGCCGACGCGGCGCGTGAAGCCGCCTTGCGCGAGGCGCAAATCGCGACTGAGGCGAGGGAGGCGGGCGTCTTTTTCCAGCTCGCCGCTCGAACGAATGCGGCGGCGAAACCATCGCAGTTGATCGACACCGTCCCAGCATCCCCTTTTGAATTCCTTGGGTCAGCGCAAGCGCCGGTCCCGTTCGGCGCCGAGCGCGACGACGATCCCGGCCGGCAAATCCGTAAGCTCGACTTCCTAGGTGATCGATCGGAGTCCTCGACTGACAATCCGCACGCCATTGAAGACCCGATCACGCCGTTTGAAGTGATGGCGGGGACCGTCATCCCGGCGAGTTTGATCACGGGAATTAATTCCGATTTGCCAGGAACCGTGATCGCGCAAGTGACGCAGAATGTTTATGACAGCGTCACCGGCCATTATGTCCTCATTCCGCAGGGGGCAAAGCTCATCGGCCGCTACGACAGCGTCATTGCCTTCGGCCAGTCCCGTGCGCTGCTAGTGTGGTCGCGGATCATCTATCCGGACGGCGCGTCGATCCTCATCGACAAAATGCCGGCGAGCGATGTCGCGGGCTATTCGGGCCTTACGGATGAGGTCGACTTCCACACGTTCCGGCTGTTGAAGGGCATAGTGTTGTCGACGCTCCTCGGCGTCGGCACGGAGCTCTCCTTCGGCGAATCCGAGAGCGATCTTGTCCGCGCGTTGAGGGAGTCGGCGCAAAGCTCGGCCAATCAGTCCGGCCAGAAAATCGTGCAGCGCAACCTCGACATCCAGCCGACGATCAAGGTGCGCCCGGGCTGGCCCTTACGCGTCATCGTCCACAAGGATCTCGTGCTGCGACCTTATGAGCAGAGGAGGGCGGCGCGATGAGCCTCAAGATCGGCGCCGTTCCGGAGCGAAAGTCCGTCAGGATCACCCTGTCGCTGCCGCCCGACATTCACGCCATGCTCGCAGACTACGCCGCAATCCACGCCGCGGAATTCGGAAAGAAGACCCCGGCGAGCGAACTCGCAGGTCTAATGATCGAGCGGTTCCTGAACTCGGACGCGGCCTTCCGGCGCGCCCGCAAAACCCTTCGTCAACCCGCCAGTGAAAAGGAGTAAGCCATGGCTATCATCGGCGCATTCAAGAAGACGGACGACGGCTATGCCGGAACCATCCGGACCATGACCATCAACGTCAAGGCCGCCTTCATCGCCAACGACAAGAACGGCAATGACAAGGCCCCGGACTTCAAGATCGTCGCCGGCGAACGCGAGCTCGGCGCCGCATGGAAGGCGAAGACCAAGGGCGAGGAGCCCCAGGAGTTCCTGCGCGTCGAGCTCGATGACCCGAGTTTCGCGGCGCCCCTGCGCGCGGCGCTGTTTTCGAATGGGGTTGATACAGGCGCGCTCGTCTGGACGCGTCAGAGTCAGAGGCAGAGACCGGAGGCGTCGGGCGG
>CALKYG010000210.1 GCA_938003575.1 uncultured Alphaproteobacteria bacterium | reverse complement strand
AAATCTACGTGCTAGACCTGCACGGCAACGCGAAAAAGAAGGAAGTCTCCCCCGACGGTTCACCGGACAAGAACGTCTTCGATATTCAGCAGGGCGTCGCGATCATCATCGCGGTCAAGAAGGTATTGACCGACGGCAAGTCAAAGCCGCTGGCGGATGTGTTTCATGGTGAATTGTGGGGAGAGCGAAAAAGAAAATATGAGGCGTTGTGGGCAAACGACCACTTAACTTCGACGCCTCGAGGACTACCAAATCAAGAACCCCAATACCCTTATGTCGCGCGCGATTTTAGCATCCAGGCTAAATATCAAGGCGGTTTCGGCGTCCACGAATGCATGCCTGTGAACTCGGTTGGAATCGTCACCGCCAGAGATGAATTGACCATCGACACGGACAAATCGGCTCTGTGGAGACGCGTCGAAGACTTCAGTCGCACTGAGATCGAGGTGTTGCGAGAACGATACTCCCTCGGAAAGGATGTGCAGGATTGGTCAATATCACGAGCAAAAAGCGATATTTTGACCAGCTATGACCAAGCAAACCTAGTCAAGATTGCGTATCGACCGTTTGATCTACGTTGGACTTATTTCACCGGAATGTCCCGTGGGTTCATTTGCCGTCCACGCACTGAAGTTATGCGGCACCTAGTAAATCGTGAGAACCTTGCACTTTTGGCACCCAGCGGCATACGCGACCATCAATTCCACCATGTATTCGCTATCGATCGGGCGTCGGAAGTCATTTTTCTATCGGGCACCACCGCATCAAACGCGCGCAACTTCCCGCTCTACCTCTACCCCTCCGCCTCCGACCTCGATCAAACGCGCCGCGTCAATTTCGACCCAAAACTCTACAAACAATTGCGCGAGAAAGCGGGCGTGCGACCGCGCGCTTCAACGCCCTCAACGGTAGCGCCTTCGCATCAGGGCGGCTTCACCGGCGCCGCGCCCGGCGAGGAGGCGAATGAGGTCGATGTTTTCGATTACATCTATGGCGTGCTGCATTGCCCGGCCTATCGCGAGACCTACGCCGAATTTCTGAAGATCGACTTCCCGCGCATTCCGTGGCCGCAATCGCCGGAGGTTTTCTGGGCCGTGCGCGAGAAGGGCGAACAATTGCGCCGCCTGCACCTGATGGAGGATGCGGCGGTCGGCGCCACGCCCTATCCGTTCGAGGGCGAAGGCGACGGCGTCATCGAGAAACCGGAGTTCCGCGACGGGCGCGTCTATATCAACAAAACGCAGTATTTCGCGACCGCGCCGGAAGTTTCATGGGGCTTTTACATCGGCGGATACCAGCCCGCGCAGAAATGGCTGAAAGACCGCAAGGGCCGCACGCTTTCATTCGACGACGTGCGGCACTATCAGAAAATCCTGAAAATCCTCGCCGAGACCGACCGCATCATGAAAACAATCGAGATGCCGTTGTGAGATGCGCTTAGCCCGTCAATCCGCCCGGTTCCACAGGTTCGGGCACGGGTTGGCGGCGCTTGCGCTTGCCTTCTCGCGATCGCAGCGCCGCTCATTTATTACAGATCGCCGCCGCCGAAAGGTCGGTTCGGGGTCCAGGATTCATTTTTTTTCGCGGCTTTCCGCCCCCGGCGTGGCTTGCGTTCGCCTGACAAGGTCTGATTAGAGAAGAAAGACATTTCTAACGGGAAAGCGGTTTGGCGGACGCAATCAATATTGCCGTTCTGATCGGGGCGGGGCTTGTCGCGCTTTCGACGCTGACCAGTCTCGTTTCTCAACGCATCGGCGCGCCGTTGCTGCTCGTCTTTCTGGGGATCGGCCTTCTCGCCGGGGAGGACGGGCTCCTCGGAATCGAGTTCGACAGCGGCGCCGCCGCCTATTTCATCGGATCGCTGGCGCTCGCGATCATCCTGTTCGACAGCGGTTTTGAAACGCCCCTGCGGAGCTATCGCGTCGCCGCGTTCCCGGCGCTGACCCTCGCGACCCTCGGCGTCATCATCACGGCCGGCGTCGTCGGCGCCGCCGCTCATTTCCTTCTCGGCGTCGGCTGGATCGAGGGGATGCTGCTCGGGTCTATCGTCGCCTCAACGGACGCCGCGGCGGTCTTTTTCCTGCTGCGGGTCGGCGGCATCAACCTTCGCGAACGGGTCAAGGCGACGCTTGAGATCGAATCCGGCGCGAACGACCCGATGGCGATCTTCCTGACCATGATGTTTGTCGAACTCGCCGTAGGGCGGGAGGATCCGTCATTCGGTCTCGGCGCGGCATTCATCCTCACATTCGTCAAACAGATCGGCCTCGGCGTCGTCATCGGCGCGGCCGGCGGCCTTGCCCTTGCGTCCCTCATGAACCGTTTGAAAGAGCTCGACGCGGGGCTTTTCCCGATCACCTGCCTCGCCTCAGCGCTCGTGATCTTCGCAGCGGGCGGCCTTCTCGGCGGCAGCGGCTTTGTCGCCGCTTACGTCGCTGGCGTCATCGCCGGAAACCGGCGGATCAACTTCGCGCACCGTGTCCGGCGTTTCCAGGTCGGCATGACATGGCTGGCGCAGATCGGCATGTTCCTGACGCTCGGCCTTCTTGCGACCCCGTCCGAGTTCGGCGCGGTGATCATTCCCGCGATCGGCCTCGCCCTCGTTCTGATATTCGCGGCGCGCCCGATCGCCACATGGCTCTGTCTTCTCCCGTTCAGGTTCAAATGGCGGGAGAACATTTTCGTCGGCTGGGTCGGACTGCGCGGCGCGGTCTCGATCATGCTGGCGATCCTTCCCGCCCTTGGCGGCGTCGACAACGGGCCCATGTTCTTCAATGTCGTGTTCGTCATGGTCCTCGCCTCGCTGCTGATCCAGGGGTGGACGATCGGGGTCACCGCCCAGACGCTCAACATGCTCGCGCCGGCGGAACCCGGCCTTGTCGACCGACTGGAAGTCGAGTTGCCCGGCGGCGCCGAGCTTGAACTGGTCGGGTATCGCATCCATCCGGAAAGCACAGTCGCGCGCGGAGAACGCATTCCGCGATGGGCGCGTCCTGTTCTCATCCTGCGCGACGGCCGTTCGCTGTCGATCCACAATGCGGGGCCCCTTCAGGCGGACGACCGCGTCTATCTCTTCGCGTCGCCGCGCCAGATCGGCGCGCTTGACAAGATTTATGCAAGCCCCGCCGACGACCATGACCCGTCAGTCGTCGGCGACTTCATGATCAGCGGCGGCGCGCCGCTCCATGGACTGGTTCAGCAATACGCCCTGCCCGCGCTTCCCTATGACGACGTGATGACGATCAGCGACTTCCTGGAACGCGAATTCAGCGGCAAGCCGATCGTTGGCGACCGCCTGTCGGTCGGGCCCATCGATCTCGTCGTCAACACGATCGACGACGCGGGCGGCGTCGACAAGGTCGGCATCATCACCGATCCGGCGGTCAACCCTGAACGCCGGATCGCGCGCCATGCCGCAGAATGGATCAGGGCCCGCCTTCACAGGCTGCGAAAGCGGCGGTCGAACAGGGCTGAACCCCGCTAGGCCGCGCGGGCCGCCCCCTTGACTTTGGAACC
>CALKYG010000209.1 GCA_938003575.1 uncultured Alphaproteobacteria bacterium | reverse complement strand
GAATCCGGGCGGAAATGGTGGTCCCCATGTTGGGAAACGGCTTCGCGAACGTCATAGCTGCGGCGATCCTCGCCGTTGCCATAGTTTACACCGGCGGCTTCAACGGACGACGCCAGGCGGATGAGAAAGAAATCGCGGAGATTTACGCTCGCGCCGTCGGCGACATACGGAACGACATCGTCGTCAATTGCGGCTGCTGCGGAGAAGGGCAACGAAAGGCGGAAGGCCCTTTTTAGGGTCCCGCCCCGTTCCCAAACGGCTTGCCGGCTTTAACCCGGCGCCGAGGGAGCCAGGGCGGGTTCCGAGCGCCGGACTGCCGACTGCGCCCGGCGAACCGACCCCGGTGTTCCCGCCGCCCGCGACAGAGTGGCTGCCGCCTTATATTCCGCCCTTTGAAATTCCCGGAATTGTCGTTCCTCCGGTTTTGCCGCCAACCCCGCCGTGCGACCCAAGAACAGATCCGGAATGTCCACCCCCGCCGCCGCCTGATGACGTGCCCGAGCCGGCCACATGGCTGATAATTCTGGTCGGTCTGCTGGGGGTATGGCTTTTCTTCGGTCGAGCGGCAAAAGCGCGAATCGAATAGATGGTCCGACCGGTCCTTAACGGCGGGACCTAGAGAAGCACAAGAGCGGCAAGACCCAGAAACACGAAGAAGCCGACGACGTCGGTGACAGTTGTCACGAAAACTGCTGACGACACGGCGGGATCTGCGCCCGCTCGCTGAAGCCCGAGCGGGACGAGAATTCCGGCTAGCCCGGCCGCTACAAGATTGATGATCATCGCCGCTCCGATGACGGCGGCAAGGCGAAGCGACTGCAACCCATCGCCGTGCAAGCTGTAATTCCAGGCGCCGGCGAGCAACCCCATAATCAATGCAAACAATACTCCATTAAGACCGCCGACAATCGTTTCCCGCCAGACAATCCGGGCGGCGTTCGCGGCTGTAAGGTCGCGCGTGGCCAGACTGCGAACTGCGACCGTTAGCGTCTGGGTGCCTGCATTGCCGCCCATTGACGCGACGATCGGCATCAGCACCGCAAGCGCAACGACTTGTTCGATCGCAGCGCCGAACATTGAAATTACGAGGGAGGCGAGAATTGCGGTTCCAAGATTGACGGCAAGCCATGAAAAACGCGATCGGACAGTCTCAATAACCGTATCCGTAATTCCTGCGTCGGACTCGACCCCCCCGAGCGCAAGCATGTCCTCTTGACTCTCTGCATGAACAATTTCGACGACATCATCGACTGTGATCATGCCGACAAGCCTTCCTGCGTCGTCAACGACGGGCGCTGAAATCAGATTATATTGTTCGAACTTGTATGCGACGTCTTCCTGGTCCATCGACACTGGAATGGTCCAGAGTTCCGCATTCATGATCTTGTCAATTCGAACGTTTCGCTGGGTCTTCAGCAGCGTCGCCAATGGCACGGCGCCAATCGGCTTGTTCGCCGGGTCTACAACGAAGACTTCGTAAAACCTGTCAGGAAGCTCCTCCTTGCCGCGAAGACGGTCAATGATCTGTCCAACGGTCCAGAATGCGGGCGCAGCGAAGACTTCCCGCTGCATGAGGCGGCCCGCCGATTCCTCCTCAAAATCGAACGCCTGACTTAAAGCCAGTCGATCAGGGGCCGATGTCTTTTCGAGAATTCTCGCGCGTGTTTCTTCATCAAGATCTTCGAGAATGAACGCCGCATCATCCGTATCAAGTTCGCTGACAGCCTCCGCGACCGCTTCCGGCCGCATCGCAGAGACAACTTCTTCCGTCAGACCGGGATCAAGCTCGGGAAGCACGTCCGCAGGCAGGCTGCCGCCGAGCAGCTCGATAAGCAGCAAGCGATCGTCTTCATGCAGGAGCGCGATGACATCGGCGAGGTCCGCCGGATGCAATTCGTCAAACAAGGCCTGAATGCCGCTGACATCCCTGCGTTCAATCGCATCCGCGACCGGTCCGACAAAACGCTCGGCAAGCGTCAGCTCGTCATGAAGCGCAGACGATTCAGCGTCTGGAAGTCGGCTTTCCAACTCCAACTGCTTATCGTCGGTGACGATGGGATCGGGCACGGCGGTCTCTCCCGGCGCGAGACAAGCAATGCGCGATTGCGCGTTTTCGAGCCGTAAGCGAGACCGCCCAATTGTTCAAGAGAAAGAGCGGCTTATTCGCGAAAATTAATAACGCCGCTCAATATAACCGCAATGATGATTCCGGTGATCGGCGTCGCCGCCATCGTTGTCCACAGAACCTTTTTCTTCAGGTTTGGCTTCGCGGGCGCGCCGGGGTCTGCGCCTGCGACGCCGTCATTCTCGCCCTCCCATCGCCCGGTGACGCCGATTGGAAGCACGGCGAAGAAAACGCACCACCAGACAATGACAAAGATGACAAGGGCGGCGGCTGGATTCATTGGTTCAGACCCTCTGGATCAGGACAGCCACGCCCGGTCTCTTGCCCCAGACAGCCGTCATTTCATTACGAACGGCACGGGTTACGGCCAGTTCGACCGCACCGTCATCGGCCCGTTTTGATTTCGAAAGAGACATGACCGCGTTTTCCGCCTCCTCTGCGATCACAGAGCCAAGATCTTCTATTCCGGGCGCTTCTTTTGGTCCGCCGATAATCGAAACGGACGGCACACACGCCATGCGTTCATGTTCGTCAATTGCGAGAGCAACAACAACGACGCCTGCAAAAGAGAGCTTTCGCCTCTCTCGCATCGGCCCAGAACCATCCGGCATCAGCATATCGCCGTCAAGAAACCAGCGCCCGGCCGGCGCTTCGTCGATAATTTCCGGTTCGCCGGGCGCTAGGCGAATAAGATCGCCGTTTCGAGGCGCAATAGCTTTTTTGACGCCGAGTTTCACCGCAAAATCTGCATGTTCTTCAAGATGCCGCGCCTCGCCGTGGACCGGAATCGAGAAGGTCGGGCGCACCCATTCATACATCTTTCGCAGTTCCTCCCGGTTTGGATGACCGGAGACATGTGTGAACTCATCCTTCTCGGTGACAACATTCACGCCAAGTTCGACGAGATCGTTGATAAGATTGAAAATGTCTCGTTCATTGCCAGGTATGATCTTCGAGGAAAATATGACGGTGTCCCCTTCAGAGAGCACAAGATCGCGGTGATCTTCTCGTGCGATGCGGGAGAGCGCAGCCCGGGGTTCGCCCTGACTGCCAGTGCAGAGATAAAGCACATACTCGCGTGGAAGTAGGCCAGCCTGTTCGGGTTCAACAAATTTGACGCCGTCTGGCAGCAATCCGACTTCCCTTGCCGCGCCGACAATCCGCAACATTGAACGCCCGAGCAGACATACGGACCGGTCCGCGGCGTAAGCCGCTTCGCAAATAGAGACGACGCGCGCGACATTGGACGCGAATGTCGTCACGGCGACGCGCCCAGCCTGACGCGCGATGATGCGGGTCAGACTTTCTTTCACTCGCATTTCCGATCCGGATTCACCTTTGGAAAATACGTTTGTCGAATCGCAAATCATTGCGAGCACGCCCGCGTCGCCGATCGCCCGCAGGGTCGCGGAGTCGGTCTCCGGGCCCAGGGTCGGCTCTGGGTCGATCTTCCAATCGCCGGTGTGAAGCAACGTTCCAAGCGGCGTTCGTATAATGACGCCGTTCGGTTCAGGTATCGAATGCGTAAGCGTGACAAACTCAAGGTCGAAAGGTCCGAGCGCAAACCTCGCGCCGATGTCGATGATCCGCAGATCAAGTTTGACGCCGCGCTCCTCCAGCTTTCCCTCCACGAGCTTTGCGGTGAACGCCGTCGCATAGACCGGACAATCCAGCTCCGGCCCCAGCAGACCGACGGCGCCGATATGGTCTTCATGACCGTGAGTCAGAATAACCCCGAGAAGGTTATCCTTTTCTTCGAGAATGAATGTCGGATCCGCGCAAATAAGTTCAATTCCCGGCGTCGACAGGTCGCCGAACATGACGCCGCAGTCGATCATGATCCACTTTCGATTAGTCGGCTGGCCGAATCCGTAAAGGTTGAGATTCATGCCAATTTCTCCCGAACCGCCGAGAGGCAGGAAGACGAGCTCGTCTTTCGACATCAGCCAGTCGCCTTCACGCGCTTATGGATCTCAAACAGGCCGCGAATAGTGAGATCGGCGTCAAAGATATCAATGCAATCAGTTGCGCCTTGAAAGAGCGAAACGACGCCTCCGGTCGCAACGACCTTCAAAGGTTCTGGGTATTCATCCTTTATTCTGCCGATGAGGCCTTCGATAAGACTTATATAACCCCAGAATACGCCGGACTGCATTGCTCCAACGGTGTCTTTCCCAATTACGTGCGCCGGACGCTCTATTGCGACCCTTGGCAACTGCGCTGCAGCGTCATGCAACGCCTGCATCGATAAATTTATTCCCGGGGATATTATTCCGCCTTCAAAGCCGCCGTCCCTGCCGACCATGTCGAAATTCGTCGCGGTGCCGCTGTCAACCACGACGAGCGGCCCGCCATATGCGACAAAGGCGCCGACCGCATTCACAAGCCGGTCGGCCCCGGCTTCTGAAGGTTTCGGGATCCTGACTTCGACGCCTGGAATAGTCGCCGCCGTCACTACGAACGGCTCGCAATTGAAATAGCGTCTTGAAAGGTTTCGGAAATGAAAGAGCGACTGCGGCACCACATTCGAAATGATGCAATCTGTAATGTCGGAGAGCCTATAGCCGCTCATCGACATGATCTGAGACAGCCAAACAGCATATTCATCTGCGGTGCGCGTCGACGACGTCGACGTGCGCCATTGCGCGACCGATTTCTCGTGATCATAAAGCGCGATCACAGAGTTCGTGTTTCCGACGTCGATGGCTATCAGCATCAGCTCCTCGCAGGTGAGTTCGGCGGCAGTATGGCGCCCGCCGCGATCGCGCGCCGGCCGGTGGGTAATTCTAGTATGAGATTTCCTTCCGAATCGAGATCCCGAAAGACGCCTTCGACTGTTTCGGCGGGCAGCCGCACCTGGATTCGTTCCCCGAGGCGCGCCGCCCGGCCCAACCATTCATTGCGGATCTCTGCAAATCCCTCGGCCTCCCAACGAGCCCGCCAGGCGCAAAACGTTTCATCAAGCGTTTCAACGAAATCGCGGGGCGGCGGAGGCGGAGAGCAATAATCAATCATCCTCGCGGTTGCATATTCGGCCAATACGGGCGCGGCCACGATATTGACGCCGACGCCGATCGCAACGAGTTGGCGCGGCGGGGTTCCGATGAGTTCAAGAAGCAGTCCGGCGATCTTTTTGCCATCGGCCAGAACATCGTTCGGCCACTTAAGCGTTAGCCTTGCGCTCGGCGCATATCGTTGGATCGCATCAAAGGTCGCGAGCGCCGCGACGAACGATAATTGAGGCAATGTCTCAATTGCGGCCGATGTCGGAAAAAGAAGGGTCGCCGCAACATCACCTTCGCTTTGGCGCCACGCAGCCCCGCGGCGGCCGTAACCTGATGTCTGCCGCAGCGCAACGATCCACACCGCTCTATCGGCGGCGTGCGCCCGTCGCTTTGCTTCAAGGCTTGTCGAATCCAGTTCCCCGAAGACCTCGATAACGGCGCCGGAGCGGAGCGGCCTCATTCCTAAAAAAGCGCTGCAGCGGCTGCAGACGCCGATCTCATCAACAGTCCGAGGAAAGGAAGAGCCAACAGCATAAGCGCCGCAGATACGGAAGCGGTGATCCCGAGACGAGAACCAACTTCGCGCTCAAACGCAGGCGCGGGTTCATTGAACCACATGATCCATATGATCCGCAGATAGTAATAGGCGGACACAACACTCAACAGGGCGCCGATAACTGCAAGCCAGACAAAGCCGGCCTCAATCGCCGCCATAAACACATAAAGCTTGCCGAAGAACCCGGCCATCGGCGGAATGCCGGCCATGGAAAAAAGAAGGACTGTCAGAATGACCGCAAGACCAGGATTGGTGCGCGTCAGTCCCGACAGATCCTCGATCGCCTCCGTCATGCCGCCGCGTCGGCGCATCAGCAATATGCAGGCGAAAGCGCCGATCGTCATGGCTACGTAAACAGCCATGTAGAACAGAACTGAACTGACGCCGGCAGGCGTGCCGGCTGCAAGTCCGACAAGCGCAAATCCCATATGACCGATCGACGAATAAGCCATGAGCCGCTTGATGTTCGTCTGCACGATCGCCGAAAACGCGCCGACGACCATCGAGGCGACCGCAAGAATCGCGATGATCGGCCGCCACTCGTCGGAAATCGCCTCAAACGGCGAAATCATCGCCCGCGCGAAAAGCGCCATCGCTGCGAGTTTCGGCGCAGCTGCGAAAAACGCTGTAACCGGCGTCGGGGCGCCCTCGTAAACGTCTGGAGTCCACATGTGGAACGGCGCCGCCGAGACCTTGAATGCAAGTCCGGAAATCAGGAAGACGAGGCCGATGACGAGCCCGGTTGACGCGCCGTTTTCGAGCGCCCCGGCAATCACGCCGAACTGCGTCGATCCGGTGAAGCCGTAGATCAGCGATGCGCCGTAAAGGAGGAGGCAGGACGAAAGCGCGCCGAGCACAAAATATTTCAGTCCCGCCTCTGTCGAACGGCGGCTGTCGCGATTGAACGCGGCAAGAATGTAGAGTGCGAGACTTTGCGTCTCGACGCCCATGTATAGGGAAATGAGATCATTGGCGGAAACCATGAGCGACATGCCGAGCGCCGCCATCACGATAAGCACGGGATACTCGAACCGTCTCAACTGCTCGCCGGCAAGGTATTTGTCTGACATGAGGATCGCGACTGCCGCGGCGGCGAAAATTACGATCTTCACAAAGCCTGAATAGGCGTCAGCACGAAAAGAACCGCCGAAAAGGTCCTGCGGCGAACCGCCGCCAAATGCGATCACGACCAAAAGCGCCGCAACGAGGAGCCATGTCGCAAGAGTCGAAATCAGCCGCGAGGATGCGTCGCCGAGAAATACGCCGGCAATCAGCAGCGCCATGGC
Source organism: uncultured Alphaproteobacteria bacterium (assembly GCA_938003575.1). Classification (GTDB taxonomy): domain Bacteria; phylum Pseudomonadota; class Alphaproteobacteria; order Caulobacterales; family Parvularculaceae; genus Amphiplicatus. Next base: position 399 of record CALKYG010000209.1, on the reverse strand, counting down.
GCCCACCGCAAGCATAAGCTCCGGAACCACCCAGAAAAGCGTATCAGCAAAACTCATCAAGGCGCTCCAAGCGCGGCGAGCGCCGCATTGAAATTGCCAATCAGGACGCCGACCGACGGAGCAAAAACGTCCAGCGCCGGTTTCGGATAAACCCCGAGGCCGAGAGCAAACGCCATCAAGGCCAGAAGCATCAACAACTCGCGCGCATCAACATCCGAAATCTCCATCAGAGTCGCTTTGGTGAGATCTCCGTACATAACCTGACGATAGAGCCGCAGCGCGTAGGCCGCCGAGAGGATGACGCCGAACGCCGCAAAAAATGCGATCCAGGAATTCACTTTGAACGCGCCGGCCATGGTGAGAAACTCGCCGACAAAACCGGAAATGCCTGGCAGTCCT
>CALKYG010000208.1 GCA_938003575.1 uncultured Alphaproteobacteria bacterium | reverse complement strand
TGACGCCCCAGCGGCGGCTGCGGGATTTTGCGGCGTTGGCTCGCTTGTCGTGCTCCTCGAAGACGGCCCTGAGTTCGGGATGATCGAGCGCGTAAAACACGTTCGGAAACGCGCGCCTGGCCAGCGTCTGGTCCGCCTCGGTCAGGAAAATGTCATTATTGAAGGCGTAGGCCATCCGCCCTCCCGCAAGGTCAAGCCGCGGCGGGGCGACCGCCCGCTGAGAACAGCCCTACCAAAAAGCGCGCGCCTGCGGTAGGTAGGCGTTGCTGGGAGAGGGCCGTGCCCGACATCTTCATTTCATACAATCGCGAAGACCGCGACATGGCGCGCCTGTTTGCATCCGCGCTCGAGGCGGAAGGCCTCTCGGTCTGGTGGGACGGGGCGCTGCGCGCCGGCGAGACCTATGACGAGGTGACCGAGCAGAATCTTCGCACCTCCGGCGCGGTCGTGGTTCTGTGGTCGAAACGGTCGGCGAATTCCAAATGGGTGCGGGCGGAGGCGACTGTCGGCGAGCGTAATTCAACGCTTGTGCCAGCCCTCATCGAGGACTGTGAACGGCCAATTCGATTCGAACTTGTCCAGACGGCGGACCTTCGGCACTGGCGCGGCGATCGCGCCGATCCGCATTGGCGCGCCTTCATGCAGGATATCCGGACGGCGATCTCGAAAAAGGGCGCGAGACCTCAGGCCGCAGCGGCGCAGGCGGCTCATCAGGACGCCTCCATCGAAACCGCGTTCTGGAACTCGATCAAGGACAGCCGTGACCGCGCCGAATTCGAGGCGTATTTGAAACGATATCCGAATGGCAATTTCGCCTCGCTCGCGCAGAACCGCCTCGCAGCGCTGACGCGCCAGGCGGCCGCTTCCCAGGCGGCGCCGGCCCAGCAACGACAGGCGCTGCAACCGGCGCAGAGATCCGCCGCGCCGCCGACGCGACCCGCCGCGCCGGCGCCAGCCAAAGCGGCAAAAAAATCCGGGAACGGACTATTGATCGGCGGGGTCGCCGCAGGTCTCGCGGTGCTCGGCGTCGCCGCTTACCTGATCGTCAACAGCAAGAATGCATCGATCGCCGAGGCGACGCCCGCGCGGCCCGAGGACTCCGCCGTCGTCGCGGCGGCTGCAGTTCCGGCAATGGAGGCCGCAGCGCCTGACGCGCCGGTTGAGGGCGATGCGGCGTCCGAGGCCGCCGATGCGGCGCAAGAGGGGGCCGCGTCCGATCTTGCGGCGGTCGAACCGCCTCCGGCTGGGGAGCCGGCAGGCGAGGAAGAGCAGGCGGGTCCGTTCCGCGATTGCGAGTCCTGTCCATTGATGATCCCGCTTCCGGGGGGGACTTTCACCATGGGGTCGCCGTCCTCGGAGCCCGGACACAACGCTTATGAAGGCCCTCAACGCGAGGTCGCCGTAAAGCCGTTCGCTATTGGGGTTTACGAGGTGACCAACGCCGAATGGCGCGCCTGCGTCGATGACGGCGCCTGTCAAGCAAAGCCCGGCGGCGATGAGGATCAACTGCCGGCGCTCTATGTCTCGTTCAAGGACGCCGCAGGCTACGCCTCGTGGCTTTCAAAGAAGAGCGGCCGCAAATATCGCCTGCCGACGGAGGCCGAATGGGAATACGCCGCGCGCGGCGGCGCATCGACCGCCTATTGGTGGGGTGATGAATTCGACCGGTCCCGCGTGGCGACAAGCGGCGCCGTCGCAGTCGGTTCCTCTCCTGCGAACGGCTTCGGCCTTTATGACGTCGCCGCCAATGCGCGCGAATGGGTCAGCGACTGCTACGTCAATAATTTCGTCAATGCGCCGCTGGATGGTTCGGCCGTGACGGATGGAGATTGCGGGAAAAGGGTCATTCGCGGCGGGGCGTGGCTGAGCGGGCCGGCTGATATGCGGGTCGCAAACAGAAGCCGCATCGATATCGACGTGAAATCCCGCTACATGGGCGTCCGCCTCGCAGCGGATTTGTTTGAATAATGGCCGCAAATACTGCTCTCGCGGCTTGCGCCGACATCGACAGACTGTAATCTCCCCGCCGACTTTGACCCCCGCGCTTTTGCGCCCAAACAGGAGTGGAAAGATGGCCGTAGACGGCAAGTGGAACCTCAAGATCAAAACCCCGATGGGCGAGCAGTCCGGCGTGCTGGAGCTGAAGGCCGACGGCGCTGCGCTCTCGGGCACGATGTCGGGGAACATGGGCTCGGTCGCGATCGAGAACGGTTCAGTATCGGGCGACGCGGTGAAATGGTCCGCCAAGGTGACGTCGCCGATGCCGATCACGCTTGAATTCGACGGCAAGGTCGAAGGCGATGCGCTCAACGGCAACGTCAAGCTCGGCGCCTTTGGAACGTCGACGTTCTCCGGCGCAAGAGCCTAGGACGCATGGTTCGGATCGTCGGCGCAGCGGCCGCGCATTTCGCCGCCGCCTGCGGCGACGCTTCCGGAACATCAGTCTGCAGCGAGACTGTTAAATCGAGCGCTGAAATTCCGGTCGGCGGCGCCGATCATTCTGCGGAAAGATCGAGAATTCCAGCAAACGCGGTCCTCAATCGCGCTGCGAGCGGCGCGCGGGGGGAGCGGCTTGCGGGCGAAGAGCATGGCGGCGTGACAGACGCCCGTTCCCTGACCGGCCGGTTCAGGAAGACTGAATTTCATCCACGAATTGCGCGGCTGTAGAGCGATGCGGTTTCGTCAGCATGTCCAGAGCCTTCATCGCTGGCTGGCGCTCGCCCTTATGGCGCAAGTGACTTTATGGATGGCCAGCGGCGTCGTCATGAGCCTGCTGCCGATTGAATATGTCCGCGGCGAGAATGCGATCGCATTCGCTGCGCCGGTTGACCTTGAGGTGCAGAACTATTTTCCGCCGGCCGGCGTGATCGCGGACGCGGGAGGCGCGCGTGAAGTGACGCTGAAGCGATGGCTCGGGCGGGACGTCTACGTCGTTCGCGGCGAATGGGGCGCGGCGCTTTTCGACGCCGATTCAGGCGAGAGAATATCCCCTATTTCCGAGCAGCAGGCGCGTCAGGTCGCCGTCGCCGACTTTTCCGGCGATGACGCTGTCGAACGGGTGCGGATGTTGAACAAACCGCCGCATGAGGCCGCCGGACGCGGCGCGCTCTGGCGCGTCGAATTCGCGGACGCGGACAAGACGCGGATCTATGTTTCGCCAGACACGGGCGACGTTGTTGCGCGGCGCAACCGCGTATGGCGCTTGTATGATTTCTTCTGGATGCTTCACATCATGGACTACAGGGAGCGGGAGAACTTCAACAACCCGCTCGTAAGAACGTTTGCGTTGACCGGACTTCTGTTCGCCCTGTCCGGCGTGCTGCTTGTCGCCTTTCGCCTGCAAGGCGGGCGGTATGCGGACGATATGGCCCGGATGACGAAGAAGTAGCGAGCAAAAAAGCCGCCGTATGAACGGCGGCTTTCAGATCCTCGGCGGCTGCTTTCTCAGAATGCGAGATAGACAGGATCGCCGGTGCGGGCGCGTCCCTTGGCGGATTCGCCGCCGTCCGTCTGCTTTGCCGTATCAGCCTTTGCGAGTTCGGTCTTCTCCGCCTTGTCGCATTCTTTCGCGTTGGCGGCGACGCCCGGATAGGCTTCGCTGACGATCGGGGCTGTTTTGGCCGAGAGATCGAAGCGGACCAAACTGATGATCGCCTCAAGCAGAGACTGCGGCCTGCTTTCCGCGCTCGCCTTGCCGGCGCCGCCGGCTGCGCCCAGACGGTGCGCAGAAGCGCCGAAAGCGGGTGCGGCGTGCGCCGTTCCGATCGACAGGACGGCCGCAAAGGCAAGTGCGGACAACAGATTGCGCATAAGGATTCTCCCTCCGCTATACTCCTCTGATGCGTCCTGTAATGCAAGGCCGCAAAAACGGAACGCGTCCCAAAAACATCCGGCGCTCAATCAAATGTGATAGCCGGGCGGCGCCGTCAGCCCAACGCCTCCATCGGATCGGTAAACGGGAGGTTAAGGGCCTCGGCGACCGCCTTGTGCGTGACCTTTCCGCGATGGACGTTGAGGCCGTTGCGCAAGTGCTTGTTTTTCTTGAGTGCTTCGACACCCAGATCCGCGAGCTGAAGGCCATAGGCGAGGGTGGCGTTATTGAGGGCGTGCGACGATGTCATCGGCACCGCGCCCGGCATGTTGGCGACGCAGTAATGAACGACGCCGTCGACCATATAGGTGGGCTCGGCGTGCGTTGTCGGCCTCGACGTTTCAAAACACCCTCCCTGGTCGATCGAGACATCGACCAGAACCGCGCCCTTCTTCATTGTCGCCAGCATGGCCTTGGTGACGAGCTTCGGCGCCGAGGCCCCGGGAATTAAGACCGCGCCGACGACGACATCCGCCTGATCGGTCTCCTCGGCCAAGGCCTCGAAGGTGGAATAGCGGGTCTTCACCCGGCCGCCGAATATGTCGTCGAGATAGGCGAGGCGGCGCAAACTGCGGTCGAGGATGGTCACTTCGGCCCCGAGACCGATCGCCATTTTTGCGGCATGGGCGCCGACGACGCCGCCGCCGATCACGAGAACCTTGGCCGGCAGGACGCCCGGAACGCCGCCCATGAGCAGGCCCCGGCCGCCCTGCGGCGCCGTCAGCGCATAGGCGGCCGCCTGGATCGCGAGGCGGCCCGCGACTTCGCTCATCGGCGCAAGGAGGGGCAGCCCGCCATGGTCGTCGGTGACGGTTTCATACGCAACGCCGGTCACGCCTGACTGGAGAAGACCCTTGGTTTGCTCGGGGTCGGGCGCAAGGTGCAGGTAGGTGTAAAGGATCTGCCCTTCGCGGAGCTGCGCATATTCAGACGGTTGCGGCTCCTTCACCTTGACGATCATGTCGTTCTCGGCGAAGACCGTCTTGGCGTCAGGCGCAATTGTTGCGCCTGCGGTGCGATAGTCCTCGTCGGACGCCTTGATGCCGACGCCGGCGTTCGACTGCACCATCACCTTGTGGCCGTGCGCGACATATTCCCGGACCGACCCCGGGGTCATCCCGACGCGAAACTCATTATTCTTAATTTCCTTAGGGACGCCGACGCGCATTGCCTGTCTCCATTGGTGATCCGGCGCCCGTCTAGCAGATTATTGCGCGCGGCAAAATTGAATTTCAGCGGGTGGGAAGGCCCGGATCAGGCCGATGGCTCCCCGGTTCTGGCCTGAGCGTTGCAACGGCATTTCCGAAATGGAGAAAACGTCCCAATAGCGGCCATCGCAAGGAAGCCTGTCATGCTCGGCATCAAATTCTCCCGCAAGACCGTGGATCCCGTTATCGAAGCCGAATTGGCTGAAGCGGCGAGGATCCGCCTTGAGGCGCGGGTCAAATCGCTCGGGTCGTCGCAGCATGCCGCAAAATGCCGGACCTTGCGCGGACATGAACGGGCTGAACACCGTGAATGCGTTTACCGTGTCGGCTCGGCGATGTTCGACCAGGTGACGTCGGTAAGCTGCCGGATCGCCGACAAGAGCTTTTCCGGATTGAAGGTCGTTTTCAATTCGGACGTCGATTGTCCCGACGAATTCGCTTTGACCATTCCGACATTGAGATTCGTCGGCATCGTGAAGAAAGCGTGGCAAAACGGTCGCGAGGCCGGCGTTTCCGTCGTTCGCTGGAACGACGCCGTCTGAACGCTTCAGCGCCGATTAAAATAAAAATCGACGAAAATCGAGCCGTCGCAGGGAACGCCAAGTCAATCTCTGCGTCGCATTCTCTCCGCATCGCCAGTTCCAATCCATGGACTACCGGAGAGAACAACCCATGTTGAACACCGATCGCGTCGCCATCCCTGCGCCGGTCGAGGTGCGTCTCAAAAGATCGGCGCAATTCGTCGATAATATCATGGACTTCGCGCGAGAAGACCTGATCGGCTTCAAGCGCCCGCTCGCCGCCACATTCGCGTTTACGGCGCCGCTTGTGATGGCGTTCGTTTATCAGACGGGCGGGCTGACGCACATGTTGCACGTCGGCG
>CALKYG010000207.1 GCA_938003575.1 uncultured Alphaproteobacteria bacterium | reverse complement strand
CCGGCGGTCAACCCTGAACGCCGGATCGCGCGCCATGCCGCCGAGTGGATCAGGGCCCGCGTTCACAGGCTGCGAAAACGCCGGTCGATCAGGGCTGAACCCCGCTAGGCCGCGCGGGCGGCCCCCTTGACGTTGGAACCCAAAAAAAACTTATCCGGCTTTCCGCCAGGCTTGGTCCCTTCCGGCCGGCTTGCGTGCGCGATGGCGCGGATTGAAGGAGCGAATGAAAGTTTTTCGGCGGAATGACGGGTTTGACCGCGCGAAAGCGCGACGCCGCCTGGGGGATCGCGGATGAGCGAGCCCATCCGGATCATCGGCGCGGGTCTGGCGGGAAGCGAGGCGGCGTGGCAGGCGGCTGAGGCCGGGGCCAATGTCGTCATCCATGAAATGCGTCCCGTCAGGATGACCGAGGCGCACAAGACCGGCGGCTGCGCCGAGCTTGTCTGTTCCAACTCTTTCCGGTCGGACGACGTTTATTACAACGCGGTCGGCTTGCTGCATGAGGAAATGCGGCGCGCTGGGTCGCTCATCATGAAATGCGCGGACGCCAATCAGGTGCCGGCCGGGGGCGCACTCGCCGTCGACCGCGACGCGTTTTCCGCAGATGTCACGGCAGCCCTTTCAGCGCATCCGAACATTTCCTTCGAGCGCGGCGAAATCAGCGGACTGCCTCCCGCGGAATGGGAAAATGTCATCGTCGCGACCGGGCCGCTGACATCGCCTTCGCTCGCCGGCGCGGTTCGCGACCTGACGGGCGAGGAATCCCTCGCCTTTTTCGACGCGATTGCGCCGATCGTCTACAAGGACTCGATCGATTTCAGCGTCGCGTGGATGCAGTCCCGCTATAACAAGAAAGGACCGGGCGGCGACGGCGCGGACTACATCAACTGCCCGATGGATAAAGATCAGTATACGGCGTTTCACGCCGCGCTGCTCGGGGGCGAAAAGACGGAGTTCCGCGAATGGGAGAAATCAACGCCCTATTTCGAGGCTTGCCTGCCTGTCGAGGTGATGGCCGAGCGGGGGCTCGACACCTTGCGCTACGGACCGATGAAACCTGTAGGGCTCGACGATCCGCGCACCGGGCGATGGCCCTACGCCGTCGTGCAGCTTCGGCAAGACAACGCGCTGGGCAGCCTCTGGAACATGGTCGGCTTTCAGACGAAACTGAAGCACGCCGAACAGGTCCGAATCTTCCGGATGATCCCCGGCCTTCAGAACGCCGAGTTCGCGCGTCTTGGCGGCATTCACCGCAACACGTTCCTCAATTCGCCGAAGCTTCTCGATGAAACCCTGCGGCTGAAAGCGCGGCCCGCGCTCCGCTTCGCCGGCCAGGTGACCGGCGTTGAAGGCTATCTCGAAAGCGCCGCCGTCGGCCTCATGGCGGGCCGCTTCGCCGCCGGGCAAGCGGCCGGGCGCTCGGCGCCGCCGCCGCCGAGGACGACGGCGCTCGGGGCGCTTCTTCACCACATCACCGAGGGGCACGTCCCGGGTGCGACGCAGAGCTTTCAGCCGATGAACGTCAATTTCGGTCTCTTCCCCGATATCGAAGGACCGCAGACCGACGCCGCCGGCCGGCGCATCAAGGGCAAAGAACGCGGCCGCGAGAGAAAGCGCGCGCTATCAGAGCGCGCGCTTGGCGATCTCAACGAGTGGCTGAGCTTTTATCGCTGAGGTATTGGAAAACATTGCAAAAAAGGCCGCGACGGTT
>CALKYG010000206.1 GCA_938003575.1 uncultured Alphaproteobacteria bacterium | reverse complement strand
TCAAGGGCGCGCCGGGCGCCGTCTTCGCCCGGCGTCCACCAGTCGGAAAATTCAAACGCCCAATTCGGGCGCGCCGGCAGAAGGTTCAGGACGCGTGGATCGTCGGCTTGAGCGCGGCGACCCGGCGACGCTGTCGCGCGGCCGGGAGACGCGATCTCGGAGCGGGCCGGGCCGACAGCGCGGAGCGCGTTCCAGAACGGCGTGAAGACGCGATAGGGACCGCCGGATTTTGTGACGATCTCCCATGGGTCCCGTAAAAGCGATCCGTTGAAGGAGCGCGCTTCAAGGCCGCGTCGTTTGAGCAGATCCTTGACGCCGGCGTCGGCCGCAATTTCGTCGGCGGCGTAACGGCGGTTCCAGTAGACCCCGGCGGATGAAGTCTCCGCGATCGCGGCGGTGAGGACTTCGGCCTCGGCGCCCTTCCGGATCAGGAGCGGGACGCCGAGCCCCGCAAGGCTCTCCCCGAGGCTCGAGAGCGCGTGATGCAGGAACCATCTCTGGGCCGCGCCGGGCGCAAAACGCCGGTTTTCATCGAGGATGTAGACGGCCGCGACCGGCCGGCCCGCGGCTATCGCCGCAGCGAGGGCAGGATTGTCGGCGACCCGAAGATCCCGGCGAAACCAAACAAGCGTTGAAGCGTTGCTCATTGCGGTGAATTACGGCGGCCGATGTGGACCGGATGCGCCCGGACCGGTACAATTTAAAAAAAGTTTCCTCAGACCACAGGGGGTTCGCGTGGGAATCGAAACGATGCTTCATACTCTGGGCCTTGGCGAACTGATCAGCCGGGACGTGCTCGGCGTTCAGCTTCTGGTTCTCGCCGGCACGGTGATCCTGCTCGTCGCGTCGGTCGCGATGATGATCCTTTCAGCGCGATCGGCTGGCGCGGCGCGCCGGGCGCGGATGGACGCGGAGGCCTGTCTCCGGAATGCGCAGGATGTGGTCGTCGAGGCGCGGCAATTATCGGCGCAGATCGACCGCGCCGCATCGAAGGCGGCCGCTGCCGGCGTCGACGCCCCGCGTCCCGTGCGCGTCGGCGCGCGCGAAACGACGCCGGAAGCCGAGATCGACATCGCAACCGCGAGGCTTTCCGGCGCCGTCTCGACGCGCAATCTCGACGAGGCGCGCGAGTCGGCGACCGTCCCTAAAGGCCTGCTCGGGCGGATGCGCCGCCGCTGAGGCGACCTCGCGGCTGCGTCAGAGCACGCCGGTCGACAGGCAGTCATGCACGTGCAGCATGCCGACCGGCTTCTCGTTCTCGGTGACGAAGAGCGCGGTGATCTTGTCCTTGCTGAGGATCGCCAGCGCTTCGCCTGCAAGGGTGTCGGGCGATACGGTCCTCGGCGTCTTCGACATGATCGACGAAACGGGCGTCGTCACGTCCGACCTGCCGAAGGCGCGCCGCAGATCGCCATCCGTCAGTATGCCGATGAGCCGTCCGTCGCCGTCGACGATGCCGACGCAGCCGAAGCCGCCGGCGTTCATCGCTCGCACCGCATCTTCGAGCGGCGCCGCCGCGATGCAAAGCGGAAGTCTTTCCGATCCGTGCATGAGATCGCTGACGCGGCGCAGCGCCGCGCCGAGATTGCCGCGCGGGTGAAAACCGTGAAAATCGCTCGCGGTGAAACCCTTGTCGCGCAAGAGAGCGACGGCGATCGCGTCGCCAAGCGCCATCATCATCGTGGTCGATGTCGTCGGCGCCCGCGTTTCGCCGCAGGCTTCACGCGCTTCGGGCAGGATGACGGCGACATCGGCCGCCGCCGCGAGCGTCGAGTCCGCGCCGGCCGTGATCGCGACGACCGGCACCGAAAACCTTTGAGCATAGGCGAGGAGATCGCTCATTTCCGGTGTTTCCCCCGATTTCGACAAAGCCAGCACGCCGTCATCGCGCGTGATCATGCCGAGATCGCCGTGGCTCGCTTCGCCGGGGTGCACGAAAATCGCCGGCGCGCCGGTGGACGACAAAGTGGCGGCGATCTTGCGCGCGACATGGCCTGACTTGCCCATGCCGCTGGCGATAATCTTGCCGCGGACGCCCTTGAGCGTGTCGACCGCGCGGCTGAATTCGCCGCCGAGCGAGGCTTTCAGCGCCTCAAGACCCGCAATCTCAAGGGCGAGGACGTCCCGCCCGGCATCGAGGTGACTGCTCATCTCTCCTGGTTTCCGCATCAAGAGGCGGCCTTGCTGTCGGGGCCGCGTCGCTTCATTTAGGCATTTACGGAAAGTTCTGCGAAAACGCCAATAGGAGCGCGAATGGCGAAGACGAAACAGTCTGCGAACGAGATCGTCAGGATCGGGGCGGGCGGGCGCCCTGCGGCGATCGCAAACGCCTTGCCGCTGACGTTCATCGCCGGTCCCTGCGTCATGGAAAGCCGAGCCCATGCGCTGGAATGCGCCGCCGCGCTGAAGGAGATTTCAGAGCGGCTCAATGTCGGGCTTGTCTACAAGACGTCCTTTGACAAGGCGAACCGCACGAGCGGCGCGGCCGTTCGCGGCCTCGGCCTTGAGGACGCATTGCCGGTCTTCGCTGAAATCCGCGAGACGACAGGCCTTCCCGTGCTGACCGACGTCCACGAGAGCGGCCAGTGCGCGCTCGCAGCGCAGGCGGTCGACGTCTTGCAGATTCCGGCGTTCCTCTGCCGGCAGACCGACCTCCTGGTCGCGGCGGCGAAGACCGGCCGGGCGATCAACGTCAAGAAGGGTCAGTTCTTGGCGCCGTGGGACATGAAGAACGTCGTTGAGAAAATCACCGGCGCGGGCAACGCCAATGTTCTCGTCACGGAGCGCGGCGCAAGTTTCGGATACAACACGCTCGTTTCGGATTTTCGCAGCGTGCCGATCATGGCGCGCGAAACCGGCGCGCCGGTCGTATTCGACGCGACTCATTCCGTGCAGCAGCCTGGCGGACAGGGCGCTTCATCGGGCGGTCAGCGTGAATTCGTCCCGACGCTGGCGCGCGCCGCGGTCGCCGTCGGCGTCGCCGGCGTATTTGCGGAAACCCATCCCGATCCCGACAAGGCGCCGTCTGACGGTCCGAACATGATCCCCTTGCGGATGTTCGAGGCGTTCGCAAGGGATCTGATCGCGATTGACCGCATCGCGAAGTCGCGATCGTCGCTGCACGGTTACGTGCAATAGAGCGTCAGGTCTTGCCGATGTTTTTGAGCGTGATCGGCAGGTTCGCCGCCATGAAGGCGACGACCAGCGGGAAACCGGCGAAGAGGCGGGAATTCACCCAGACTTCCGTCGTCTGAGTGAGGCGGATCGCTTCATTGACGCCGGCCATGAAGACGAAAAAAAGCCCCCATCGCACCGCGAGGATCTTCCAGACCCTGTCGGGCAGCGTGAATGCGTGCGCGAAAAGCAATTTCCAGATGTTCTTCCCGAACGCCATCGTTCCAAAGATTGCGGCGGCGTAGAAAAGATAAACGAAGGTGGGCTTCACCTTCACAAAATTCTCGTCGCGGAGAAGCAGGGTGAGGCCTCCGAAAGCGAGGACGATGACGCCGCTTACGAGAAGCGCGGGGGGAATGCGTCTCGTCCTGACCCATGCGAACCCGATGAGCGCGGCCGTCGTCGCCATGAAAAGGACCGTCGCACCGAAGATTGCAAAGCCGGGGTCGATCCGGTTCCAGATGTTGAAGGCCGCGACGAACACGACGACCGGACCGAGATCGAAAAAGACCTGGGCGGCGCCTTTGGCTGTTTCTTTCGCTTTCATGCGTCTGCTTACGGCGCCGGAGGCGGCGCGGATGCGTCCGCGCTCCGAAAGAACGCAATTATCGCCCGCGCATATCCGTTCGCCGTCGAGGCCGCCTTGCGGGCGGCCCCGAAAAGGGTGAGGTTGCCGCGGCTGGGACGGGATTGAGGAATTGACCCTATGAGGCTCATGGCTTTGGCCGCATTCGCGTCGGCCCTGATCGTCGGCGCGGCGTCGGCGCAGCCGTCAGGATCTTACGCTCTTGGCCAGTTCGAGCCGACGGGAGAATCGTCGAACTGCATCAGCATGGCGTCGGCGGACATTCGTGCGATCGATGATTCGACCTTTCTTTTTCGCGCGGGCGGCGCCTATTACGTCAACCGGGCGCGAGGAACGTGCGACG
>CALKYG010000205.1 GCA_938003575.1 uncultured Alphaproteobacteria bacterium | reverse complement strand
GGTGACGCCGTCGGATCTTGCTGCGCCGTCGACCGGCGAGCCTTCGGCAATCGTCGCCGCTCGCGTCGAGGCGGCGCGAAACATTCAAATCCACCGGTCGCGGAACGAATGCGGCGGCGCAGTCGTCAATGCGGCGCTTCCTGACGCCGCGCTCGAGCGCGTCGCTTCGCCGGACGCGGACGGCTCAGCATTGCTGACCCGCGCGGCGGAAACGCTGGGTTTTTCCGCGCGGGGCTATCACCGCATCCTTCGCGTCGCGCGAACCCTCGCTGACCTTGAGGGTGTCGACGCCGTGCGCCGCCGCCATATTGCGGAAGCGGTGAGTTACCGGCGGCGGGACGGCGTCGGAGCGCTGCCGATGGGCGCCGGCGAGGCCCTTAGAGCCTAGCGGCGCGGCGCCGATTAAAAATGCATCGATATCAGGCGCCATAGGTTAACCACGCCCTCTAACTGAATTTTCAGGCGCAATTGCAATCAATCTGCACTCGATTTTCGTGAGGGGTCCGGCGCTCGCATGACCGCAGATTCGGCTGCAACACATCTGTCAGGCGAGTTAATCGTCCTGTGCGATACTTCCGACGCCATTCGTTTCGTAAACCGGAACTTTGCGGATCTTTTCGGGTCGCCGGCCGTCGGATGGCACGGGCGCGAGTTTGCTCCCTGCGCCGCCGGTCAACCGGGCGAAGTCAGGAATTTCAGGACTGCGGCGAAAACGCCGGCTGGCGACACGGTCGTCAGCTGGCGGCTTGAGACTCTTCCGAGCGGCGAACGGCTCTATGAGGGTCGCATCGACGCCCCCTCCCCGCCCGAAGAGGCGCCTGTCGAGACCGGAGGAGACAAAGTCCAATTCATCGCCACAATCAGCCACGAAATGCGCACGCCGCTCAACGGCATCCTTGGCATGGCGGCCCTGTTGCTTGATACCGACCTGACGCCGAACCAGCGCGCCTATGTTGAAGCGGTCCGCCAGTCCGGTTCGAGCCTGCTAGCCCTGACGAACGATATTCTCGATTTTTCGAAACTCGACGCCGGAAAGCTGGAATTCGAGTCCGCGCCTTACGATCCTTACGCACTGCTTCAAGGCGTGACCGAGCTTTTGTCGCCCCGCGCAGCGGAGAAAGGAATCGAGATTGCAGGATTTGTCGATCCGACGACGCCGAGAAGGCTGCTCGGCGATGAGGCGCGCGTGCGCCAGATTCTGCTCAATCTCGCCGGCAACGCGATCAAGTTCACGGCAGCCGGCGGCGTCGCGATCGAACTGCATACGGAGCTTTCGGTCGAAGGCGTGACCCTTGTCGGCGTTATCCGCGATACCGGGGCCGGCATCGCGCGCGAATGTCAGGCTTCGATCTTTGAGAAGTTCATGCAGGCCGATCGCGATGCGGAACGCCGCGCGCAAGGGACCGGACTGGGTCTTGCCATCTCTCGCGGTCTGGCGCGCGCCATGGGCGGCGACATCACTTTCAGGAGCAAGGAAGGCAAAGGGAGCATCTTCACTTTCACGGTTTTCGCCGGCCGCAGCGCCGAAAACGCCTCGCCGGTGCGCGTCGATGCGCCGCCGATCGTGGTTGCGACGACATCCCCGATTCTCGGCCGTATTTTCAGGCTGCAGCTTCAGGCGTTCGGCGTCGCGAATTTCCGCTTCGCCCAGGATCTCAAGGAGGCGATGTTCGCCCTTCGGGAGATGCCTGGCGCCACGCTTCTTTGCGACAGCAGCCTCACCAGAACAGACCTGGAGATGGCGCTCGCTGAGGCGACGCGCGCACTGGTGCTGCTCGCTCCGAATGAACGCGCCGCCATCGAAGAACTTCGTGCGAAGGGTTTTGACGGTTACCTGATAAAACCAATCCGGCAGTCTACGCTGATGCGCGAGATCGCAAGAGGCGGTCGAAAGGTCGAACCTGCGCCTGTCCTCGCACGAAAGGAAACGCCGCAAGCCGATCGACCGCTCAGGATCCTTTTGGCCGAGGACAACCAGATCAACGCCATTCTGGCCATGACGCTGATGCGCAGAGGGGGGCACAAGGTCGATGTAGCACATAACGGCGAGGAAGCTGTTGCGGCGGCGAAGGACGGCGGATACGACATCATCCTCATGGACATGCACATGCCCGTTTGCGACGGGCTGGAGGCGAGCCGAAGGATTCGAGCGCTCGGCGGCGCGGCCGCTCAAACGCCGATTGTCGCGCTGACAGCGAATGCGATGCCCGCCGATCGGCAGAAATGCGTCGCCGCCGGCATGAGCGACTTCATGTCAAAACCATTCGAGCCCGCCGAGCTGCACGAAATGCTCGCCAAATGGTCAGGCATGGCTGAAGCGCTTGAGGCCGCATCCTGATCTAAACCATGCGCTTCGGGGTCTTCTTTTGGCCGCGAACTTCCCTAGAGTGCGGCGGATCCCTGCATGAACGGCGGCTCGATGACGAAAGCGATAAAGACCGGCGCAAACGGCAAGCCTAGTTGGCGCGAAATCATTCGCTCTTTAAGACGCCGCAAGGCGCTCGCCATGTTTGTCCTCGGATTCGCGGCGGGCCTTCCATACATCCTTATTACCGGCACCTTGAACGCGTGGTTCACGAATGACGGGATCGATGTGAAGACGATCGGCGTGTTTTCATGGATCATCATCATCTACAGCTTCAAATTTCTATGGTCGCCGGCGATCGATCGCGCCCCAGCGCCGAGATTGTTCAGCATGGGGCAGCGCCGCGCCGGCATATTCCTGCTGCAGGCGGTCATTATCGGCGCACTCGCGGTCATATCCACCGTTTCGCCTCAGACCGACATCGGGATCATCGCCGCGGCGGCCGTCATTTGCACCCTGGCGTCGGCGTCGCAGGACATCCTGATCGACGCCTGGCGCATCGAAGTCGCGGACGATGCGACCCCGATTGATCTCCTGTCCTCAGTCTATCAGGTCGGTTACCGACTCGCCGCCATTCTCGGCGGCGCGGGCGCCTTGATCATGGCGGCGCGGCTCGGATGGAATACGACATTCGCCGCGCTCGCAGCCCTCATGGCGCTGGCGGTATCCGGCGTTTTCATCGCCGCCGACGGCCCGCATTCGACGAAATCGGTCAGCATCGCGGCGGACGCGCCGGCGACGCGGTGGCGCAATATCGCGCTGTTGCCGGTGCTTGCGGGGTGGGGCTGGTCCTTTGCTGCGCTTTTCGGTTTCATGGCGTTCGCGCTGAATGCGCCGGATCAGGCGAATGCGCGCAAGTTCACGATCGAGACCGGCCCGCTTATCATCATCGCGTCGATCATCGCCCCGGTCGCGGCCGCCGCTTTGATGCTTCGGCTTGAGGGGCGCGTGAACAGGGCGGAAATGGAAAGACCGTGGCCGGCGCAAATAGCGCTCGATGCTCTATATTCCTCTATTCTCGCGCCGATGACCGATGTCATCCGCAGGCTCGGAGCCGGATCGGCCCTCGTTCTCGTGCTCATTCTTTCTTATCGCTTTGCAGACCTTGTCTGGGGCGCATTCGCCTTTCCGTTCTACATGGGTGAAAACTTCGGCGCGCTGCATCACACCAATGATGAAGTGGCGATCGCATCGAAGTTCTTTGGATCTCTGATGACATTCGGCGGCATCGCCATCGGCGCGGCGGCGATCATGCGGTTCGGCCGAATGCCGTGCCTGTTCGCCGGTTCAATACTCGCGGCGGCGACGAATCTCCTGTTCGCCGATCTTGCAAGCGGCGGCGCATGGACCGACGCTTTCATGCGCACATTCCATCTCTACGGCGCCTTCCACGTCCTGCAGCCGGTCGCTGACCTGTTAACGCTACAGGTCAATATGGATGAAAGGCTTTCGCGACTGATGATGGTGATCGGCGCTGAAAATCTGGCGGTCGGTTTTGCAAGCGCGGCGATCGTCGCATATCTCTCGTCAATCGTGAACCCCAGACATGCAGCGGTTCAGTACGCTCTCTTTGCGTCCCTGACGATGCTCATCGGTTCGCTGGGCCGCGGCGCCCTCGGCGAAATGATCGAAGAGCGCGGCTTCGCCTACGTATTCTATTTGACGGCGGCGCTGGGGCTTGCCGCTGTTGCAGCGTCCGGACTTGAGTGGATGCGCCAGTCTCGAACGGCCGCTGCAGCGCCGGCCTAGGAGATTTTCGATTTTCCTCTTGCAAGACAAAGAGTCAGATCTGGCTTTTCTGCGCCTGATTTCAGCGCCCCGGATTCGACGTTTCGAACGCGGCGGACGCCAGTTTCGTCCGGATAGAGAATGACGAGCAGGGCGCAGGACGACAGCGTATATCGCCGGAACTCGCCCATGCCTTCGACGCGCGCGAGATCAGGCGCGCCAAGCAGAGCATCAAGGTCAGCCGCTTCGCTCGCTTCTATCTGAGAAAGCCTGAACTCCGGTCTCTCGAGGAAAGCCTCATCGGCGCTCGCCGATGCGCCGCTTGCCGCCGTCTGCGGCCCTGCGGTCGCGCATGCCGCAATTGTGAACGGCGCAGTCAGTAATATCAACAAGCGGCGCATTCAGCCTGTCTCCCGCATCCGCCCGCGGCTTGACCGAAGTTCAATCTCGGCTGAAAAGCGGGCCCGATCGTCCATTGTCGGACGAAATGTCTTAATTGACCGTCCTTTCGCGCGCAACTAATTGAAGGTCACTCATGGTTTCTCCAACACTCGACGTTGTCGGCGTCGGCAACGCCATTGTCGACGTTCTCGCGGAAGCTGACGACGCTTTCCTCGCCTCGCACTCGATACCGAAAGGCGGAATGATGCTGATCGACGAGACACAGGCGATGAATATTTACGGCGCCATGGCGCCTGCCGTGGAAATTTCAGGCGGCTCCGCCGCCAATTCTATCGCCTGCATCGCCTCGCTCGGCGGCAAAACCGGATTCGTCGGCAAGGTGGCGAGCGACACGCTCGGCGACATTTTTCGGCACGACCTTCGCGCGCTCGGGGTCAGATTTGACACTGCTCCCCTTGAAAACGGGCCGGGCACGGCGCGATGTCTGATCAACGTGACGCCGGACGCGCAGCGGTCAATGACGACCTATCTCGGATCGGCGGGTTTCGTATCGCCTGACGACATCATCCCTGAAATGATCGCGAGCGCTGGAATCACCTTTTTTGAAGGGTATCTGTTCGAGCAGCCGGTCGCTCGGGAAGCCTTCGTCAAAGCCTGCCAGATCGCCAAAGCCGCTGGACGTAATGCAGCGCTTACCTTGTCAGACGCAAGTGTCGTCGATCGCCAGCATGCCGCGCTGATCGAGTTTGCGGGCGCCCATGTCGATATTCTTCTCGCTAACGAGCGCGAAGCGGAAACGCTGTTCGGGACCGACAATATCGATGAAATCGCAAAGCGGGCGCGCGACCTTTGCCCGCTGACCGCCGTCACTCTGTCGGAGAGGGGGTCAGTGCTCATTCCCAGAGAGGGCGAAATCGCCCGCATTGAGCCGGTCGCGCCGGAAAAGCTCGTCGATACGACCGGCGCCGGCGACGCCTACGCGGCGGGACTTCTCTACGGTCTTTCGGTCAACCTTCCGCTGGCCAGATGCGGCGCGCTCGGTTCCATCGCCGCCGCTGAGGTGATCAGCCATTTCGGCGCCCGGCCGCAGCAGAACCTGCGCAAACTTGCGGTCCGGGCCGGCCTTCTATGAGCTGCGAACCCGTTTGGTCGCCGCCTGTATCAGCCGTTCGCCAGAATGGCGCAAGCGCCGCAAGGCTGCGCCATCTCTCTTTCGCAGACGAAGAATAGAACGCGGCCTCGACGCTTCGGCAGCCCGCAACAAATCCCGCTGCCTTCGCCGCTTGCGCACCCGCGCCGATACTTAGTCGGTTGGCGAATTCCTGGGCGACGACGGCGTCATTAAAAGCGCCCAGAATGTCTTGCAGACTGCTCATCTCGTCGAAAAACGGCTTAC